>CAMTPD010000021.1 GCA_947074265.1 uncultured Porphyromonadaceae bacterium | reverse complement strand
CATACGAGATTCTACGGAGTGACTGGAGTTCAGACGTGTGCTCTTCCGATCTGCTGCTATGCAGTATATTTCGAGAGAAAAACCGGGCAAAACACATGCTGCAGATCCTGCTTATTCGATGTTGAAAGCAAAAGTGGATGCTCCTAAAAATAATACGATTCATTTTGATGCAGCCTTGCCAATGGTAAAGGGTGTGAACTTCTTTTGGATCAGCCTTGAGATGAATGAGAATACTCCACTTACCACAAAAGTTGCCGGTGAAATTACCGAAGCTAAAGTTGGCGGAAAAGAAGTGGTTATTAAAAATACAGCTACACCACAACCTTGGCGTATGGGTACGGGTGTACGTTATGCCGGAGATGATAATGCGGCTGCTTACCGTATTCCGGGAATGGTTACCTCTAAGAAAGGTACGCTTTTGGCGGTATATGATGTACGTTATAACAATAGTGCCGATTTGCAAGAGCACGTAGATGTAGGTTTGAACCGTAGCTTTGATGGCGGTCAAACTTGGGAACCGTTGCAAATCATTATGGATATGGGCGAATATGGCGGTTTGCCGGAAGGCCAAAACGGTATTGGTGACCCTGCAATCCTTGTGGACGACAAAACAGGTACTATCTGGGTAGTTGCTGCTTGGACTCATGGTATGGGTAACATGCGTGCATGGTTCAACTCGCAAGCGGGTATGGAACCGATCGAAACGGCGCAGTTGATGTTGGTGAAGAGTGAAGACGATGGTGCAACTTGGTCGAAACCAATCAATATCACCAAGCAGGTGAAAGATCCGAGCTGGCACTTCTTGTTGCAAGGTCCGGGTATGGGTATCACCATGCAAGATGGTACTCTTGTGTTCCCTATTCAGTTTATCGACAGCACAAACGTACCTAATGCGGCTGTAATGTATAGCAAAGACCGTGGTAATACATGGAAGATTCATAACCTTGCTCGCACAAACACAACAGAAGCTCAGGTTGCAGAGGTAGAACCGGGTGTGTTGATGCTTAACATGCGCGACAACCGTGGCGGAAGCAGAGCGGTAGCTACTACAAAAGATTTAGGCGAAACATGGACAGAGCATGTATCTTCTAGAAGTGCACTAAGAGAGCCTGTGTGTATGGCCAGCCTTATCGCAAGCAAACGCAATCAAAATAGCTTGAAGAAAGATTTGTTGATCTTCTCGAATCCGGATACGGAAAAACAACGTAAAGATATTACGATCAAAGTGAGTCTTGATGGTGGTGTAACGTGGTTACCACAAAATCAGGTATTACTAGACGAAGGTTACGGTTGGGGATATTCATGTCTATCGATGGTAGATAAAGATAATGTCGGAATTATTTACGAAGGAAGTCAAGCTCATATGATTTTCCAAGTAGTTCCACTAAAAGAGCTTGTTCAGGTAACGAAATAAGCAGATAGCTTTTCGTTCGTATTTGTAAAGCGGGATGGTTTGTGTAAAAGCAAATGATCCCGCTTTTTTTATTGCCCAAACTGCTTTACATCGCCGAAAAACCTAGTAAGGTTCTTCTAAAAAGTAAACGAGGTTTTTGCAAGAACCATGCATGCTTTTGGGAAAAAGTAAGAGAGGTTTTTAGTTGTTTATTGCTTGAGTTAGAATTAATTCTAGTTGTAAAAGCTAGAAAAATACAATAAGTATAAGAAGGTAGAATAGGATTACTGTTGCTGATTATCAGTGTTTTATGCTAAAATTTTTGATGTTTGTTTTGGTGTAAGTTATTGGTTATTAATTAGATGTCTTGTTTTGAGAAAAAATGCATCAAAAAAACATAGTGGAGAATTTTGATGTCTGCACGCATATTTTTGGCTAAGTTGTTGATTGTTAGGTGCGTTTCAGACGTGTTCAATCCCCTTATAATGTAGAGAAAAAAAGGAGTTCAGTGTAACGCAAAAAAACCTCCGCAATACACCATTAGCATTCAATGAGTATCGATGCTTGGGTGATACTGCGGAGGATGGATTTGTATTGATATTATTGTTGTTCGAGTTGAAGGAGTACGGGCTCATTCACTTCGATCCCTTTGTGATTATTCATCAGGATTTCGCCATTCTTGTCTACTAACGTTTGATGTGGAATACCGCTGATGCTTAGTTTTGCGGAGAGACGATTCCAGTCATCCTGGCTAATGCGGATTTGCTCTCCTTTGATGTTGTTATCGTTGAGGAACTTTTCGGTATGCTCAATCGGAGAATCTACGTCGCAAGTAACATAGAGGAATTTGATCTTTTTGTCTTTGAGACGTTCTACCATATCACGATCTTTTATCATCCCGGCTCTACATGGGCCACATCCCAGGTTCCAGAAGTCTATCATCAAAACATTCCCTTCGTATGGTTTGATAAGGTTGGCAAATGCTTCTTCTTCTTTTGTGCCTGCAAGTAGTTGTTGATGCAATGTGGTCTTAGGTCCCGAATTAGGAACGATTTCTTTGATTAAGTAGTTTGAAATGTATGATCTTACGTGGTTGGACTTGATAATAGGCGCATACGTAGATAAGACGCTTAACTTAAAGTCAAGATCTTTGTCTTTAAAGAAATCGAGAATATTGTATTTCAAAGAGCGAGCTATGGCATAATCGCTCATGTAACACAAGCCTATTCCGGCTTTATTGAGCCTACTAAGGGTTGAATCTGCAAATTCGGAAATAATAGAAGCCTCTTTATTGCGTAATAGAATTGAGTCTTTTTCGCTAATATTCTTATAGTTTTCATGGCTCCATGTCATTGGCTGACGCATAGTTGGTGTAAACTCGAACCGATTGATGGGTACCCAAGAGGAAGAGGTGGTGCAAAACAAAGGATTGTTGAGTACACTGGTATAAAACGTAGGGTAGAAATTGTAGAAGTCTGCCGGAAGCGGGACGAAGTCCGGATTTATTTCCGAATAGTAATTGCCGAGAGAGTCTCGTTTGTTTAGATATTTCTTATTATTATAGTAGCTACTAAGTTCTAACAACTCTTTAAAAATACGTGTCTGAAAGTCAGAGATTAATTGGTTTTTTGCATAATCGGATAAATTGTATTGTGCAAGGATGCTGTTGCTTTGCTCTGTATACGCTCTGGCTTTGTCGAGAAATGTTTGCTTCATTTGAAGCGTGGCAGGTAATCCTTCATTTGCCGCATTGTAAATATCCATTCCATTCGGGAGGTTGAACTTTTGCGCAATGATGGGTTGAAGTGTATTGATCGCAACTGCATCTTCAGAGCCAAGTATAACTAACGTATTTTTATTTTTGTGAGGAGTAGCCAAATCGGTATAAAAGAAGATTGTGTCGAAAGGTGCTAAATAAACACCTTCGTTGATGCCGGAAACAAAGCTCCAATATGGACTAAAAATAGGAAGCTCTGCTTCGAAAGATCCATCCGGCGCTATATCGACCAAGATGTTTTTTTCATCACGGGTTATTTGGTCTTCGAAACGAAAGGTTAGAGCACTATATCCGAGGCTAGGTGTATAATGATCGATATAACCTTTGACAATGGCTTTGCCCGGAGTTATCGCTTTGTCTGCATATTGCTCGGGTGCGAATGTCCAGTTTGTATTATTGCTGTTGTTTGTTGCTGTCAATGCAGGGGAGTAGGTTGCGTTATCGTAACGCAGTGTTTTTACTCCCTTTTTATCTTCTCGCAACGAGATCGTATGTTTGGTTCCGTCATTTAGTACAATTGAATACTCATTTTTGCCGGATTTTTTAATGGATGCTTGTACTACAATACCGTTATTAAAGAATCCTTTGGGGAATATTTGAAGTGATTCTCCATTATCGGAAGTCCATACGCCACAGATTGCTGGTGAAAACTGTTCGGTTGCGGATTGTTTCAGACTTATACCCAATGTCGCATCTTGTGGCTTCGATTGTGGTTCGAGAAAGTCTACTCGATCCACTTCGGGTGAGACCGGTTCGAAATAGAGTGTTGCTTTCTGTTCTCCCGACTCCGGCATAAAAACTTGTTTGTTCAACTCATAGTTGTCTGCTCGTTTCAATCGGAATACTTTATCTCCATTGCTATCTTTCAAATAACTGTTTGAATCAATACTTACCCAATAATTAGGTAGATTAGAAACCGTTATCTCTGCAATGGTTGCAGTATCGGTAAAGATGATTCGGTCGAAGACGTAATTTTTGGCATATTGATAGTCCGGATTATCTATCGTTTTTTGCTGTGCCACAATAGATGTAGTACACAATAGACTAATGAGTAAAAGGTGGTTTTTCATAATATGTATAATTTAAGTGACGCGTAAATATAAATGAAAGATTCGTATTCTATTCATCGTCAGCTTCAAAATTGCCAATTTCAGGAAGAATTGCTCTTGCTTCTTTCTCTGAAAGGGAGTCGACCGACTTAAGGCGACGTTGAATAGCGCGGGTACGCTTGCCGAGTACTTCTTCTATTTGTCCGCTTGCAGTCTGGATATTTTTTTGCGCTTTCTCGAGCATGCCACCGAAGTTGTCGAATTCTTTCTTAACGGCTCCAAGTATTGCCCATACCTCACTGGAGTGTTTTTGAATGGCTAATGTGCGGAATCCCATTTGAAGACTGTTTAATATTGCGGCGAGGGTAGTAGGACCGGTTACGACTACTTTATAATTGCGTTGCAAATCTTCGAGTAGGGCAGAGCGACGAACTACTTCGGCATAGATGCCTTCGAACGGAAGAAACATAATACCGAAATCAGTAGTATAAGGAGGGGCAAGGTATTTGTCGGAAATGTCTTTTGCCATCTTCTTAATGGTTTGCTCCATTTGGCGAGATGCTGCGTCGATCATGCTTTGTTCGCCCGTGTCATAAGCATTGAGCAACTGCTCGTATACGTCTTTCGGGAACTTTGCGTCGATCGGTAGATACACATGAGAAGTGTGATCGTCTTTTCCGGGAAGTTTTACGGCAAACTCAACTAAGTCGTTGGAGTTTTTATTGGTTTTGACGTTTGCCTCGTACTGATCGGGTGCGAGAATTTGCTCCAATAGCATACTTAATTGTATCTCGCCAATATTACCACGCGTCTTTACATTACTTAATACGCGTTTAAGACCACCTACATCTTGAGCTAGGGTTTGCATTTCGCCCAATCCTTTTTGCACGCTTTCCAATTGCTCGGTTACCATGCGGAACGATTGACCGATGCGTTCGTTGAGTGTTTTCTGAAGTTTCTCATCTACGGTTACTTTGATTTCATCAAGTCGCTTCTCTGTATTGTCTATGAGGCGGTTTTGACGGTTCTCCTGAATCAAGAACTGTTCTTTTTGAAGTCTGGTAAGGGTTTCGATGCTTCTTTCGAAGGTGTTTGTAAACTCTTTCATTGTAAAAGAAAGGGTGTCTCGACTCTCTTTTGCAATGTGTCTCGACTCGTCTCGGTTCATTTTGAAGTCTTCGCGGAAGTTTCGTTCAATTCGTTCGAAAGAAATTTCGAAATATTTTTTTAAATCTTCCAGTTCTCTTTTTATGTCATTACTTCCCGATGATTGGCGGGTTGATTTGAGTATTAAAAAGCAGATAGCTACTAGGTTAGCTATTAAAAGAGCATCTGTCATATTGTTGTTTGTATTAATAGGTTTTAGAATGCCGGTACATTGTTCATGTATTTTTCTTGAAAAAAAATCACTTATCCAAGAACAAAATTAAACGTATACGGTTTTATAAGTACAAAGGCGATTAAAAATAAACGAATCGAATAAAATGGCAAAGATAACATTAAAAGGAAACGAAATCAATACAACAGGTAATATGCCAAAGGTTGGCACAGAAGCTCCTGATGTAAAGCTTGTTAAAGCTGATTTAAGTGAACTTGCGTTGTCGGATTTACGAGGCAAGAGAGTAGTAATGAACATCTTCCCAAGTTTGGATACAGATGTATGTGCAACTTCAGTTCGTAAGTTTAATGAGGCAGTATCCAAAATGCCAAATACAGTAGTGTTGGCAATATCAAAGGATCTTCCTTTTGCTCAGGCTCGATTCTGTACCGTAGAAGGAATCAAAAATGTAATTCCTTTGTCAGGGTTTAGATGTAATTGCCTTGAAGAAAAATATGGGCTCGGTATTGCTGATGGACCATTGAGAGGACTCTACGCTAGAGCGGTAGTCGTTCTTGATGAAAACGGCAAAATTCTTTACGAAGAACTTGTACCAGAAATTGTACAAGAACCGAACTATGAAGCTGTGATAGCAACTTTGAAATAGATTATTGTTTTTCATTGGTTAAAGTTAAGGGTTAGTGTTAGGGCCGCCGGATGTGAATCCCGCGGTTCCTTTTTTTTATATATACGTTACATAAATTAATTTTTTGAGATTAATGCTTGTTTGTTTCATGCTTTTCTTATATTTGTGATAATAAGAATGTAAACCGATGCTGATGAAAAACTACTCACATAGACTAGTACCACGTATTTCAGATCCTTTTACAATTTCTATAATCTAATACCCTTTAATAATGAGTTTAAGAATTATAGTTTTAGCTAAACAAGTTCCGGATACTCGTAACGTAGGTAAAGATGCGATGAAGGCGGACGGAACCGTAAACAGAGCGGCACTACCTGCAATCTTTAATCCGGAGGATTTAAATGCCCTAGAACAGGCATTGCGTTTGAAAGATAAATATCCTGGATCAACCATTACTCTTCTTACTATGGGACCTTCGAGAGCTGCCGACGTAATACGCGAAGGCTTGTTCAGAGGTGCAGATAATGGATATTTACTTACAGATAGAGCCTTTGCGGGAGCCGATACATTGGCAACATCGTATGCTTTATCTAAAGCTATTGAGAAAATAGGTGATTTTGACCTAATTGTATGTGGTCGTCAGGCTATTGACGGAGATACAGATCAAGTAGGACCACAAGTAGCAGAGAAACTAAATATTCCACAAGTTACATATGCAGAAGATATCTTAGGTGCAGCAAATGGTTTGATAAAAATCAAGCGAAGACTAGAAAGAGGTGTCGAAGTGGTAGAGGGTGCAATGCCTTTGGTGGTAACCGTAAACGGATCTGCTCCGGCTTGCCGTCCGCGTAACGCACGCTTAATTCAAAAGTATAAGCATGCAAAAACGGTGACTGAGCGTCAGGCTGATGACACAGACTATACAGAGTTATTTAGTGCTCGTCCGTATTTGAATCTTCCTGAGTGGAGTGTAGCTGACGTAAGTGCTGATGTTGTGCAGTGCGGATTGTCGGGCTCACCTACAAAGGTGAAGAAAATTGAGAATGTTGTATTTCAAGCGAAAGAACATAGAAGCGTAGAACCTACCGATGATGATATCAATGGCTTGATGAAAGAGTTAATCGAAAACCATACAATTGGTTAAGCTAACCTTTAATGATTATGAAAATGAATAACCTTTTTGTATACTGCGAGATTGAAGACGGAATTGTGGCTGATGTTAGTTTAGAGCTTTTGACCAAAGGTAAGTCGTTGGCTCAGCAACTTGGCTGTAAACTGGAAGCGATAGCAATCGGATCTCATCTTTCAGGAGTGGAAAAACAAGTATTTCCTTATGGTGTTGATAAGATTCATATCTTTGACGATGAGCGTTTGGCAACCTATACTTCTTTGCCACATACAACAATCTTAGTAAAATTGTTCCAAAAAGAAGCTCCTCAAATAGCATTAATGGGTGCTACATGTATTGGTCGTGATCTTGGACCGCGTGTGTCTTCTGCTTTAGGTAGCGGACTTACAGCCGATTGTACTTCTCTTGAAATTGGCGACCATGAAGAGAAAAAAGAAAACAAAATATATAAAGACCTTCTTTATCAAATTCGTCCGGCTTTTGGTGGTAACATTGTTGCGACAATTATCAACCCGGAGTGTCGTCCTCAGATGGCAACTGTGCGTGAAGGGGTAATGAAGAAAGAGGTTTTCTCTGATCAACATATCGGCGAAGTGGTATGCCACAACGTTAGCGAATATGTAACAGAAGAGGATTTTGCTATTACTGTTTTGGATCGACACATTGAAAAGTCGAAATGTAATATAAAAGGTGCTCAAATTGTTGTAGCAGGCGGTTATGGTGTTGGTTCGAAAGAGAATTTTGGATTATTGCAGGAACTTGCAGCAACAATTGGTGGTGAAGTTGGTGCTTCTCGTGCAGCTGTTGATGCAGGTTTTGCAGAGCACGAACGTCAAATCGGACAAACTGGTGTAACAGTGCGTCCTAAATTGTATATCGCATGTGGTATTTCAGGTCAAATACAGCATATTGCCGGAATGCAGGAGTCCTCAATTATTATTTCTGTAAATAATGATCCGATGGCACCGATCAATACAATTGCAGACTACGTGATTACCGGAACTGTAGAAGAAGTGATCCCGAAAATGATTAAGTATTACAAGAAAAACAGTAAGTAAGATGGCTAATTTTTATACAGATAATCTTTCGATAAAGCATCATTTGCATCATCCGTTGATGAAACGTATCGTAGCTTTGCGCGAACGTAATTTTGCTGATAAAGACGAGTTTGATTATGCTCCTTTTGATTATGAAGATGCAATGGATAGTTACGAAAAGGTACTTGAAATTGTAGGTGAAATATGCGGCGATATCGTTGCGCCAAATGCTGAAGGTGTAGACCATGAAGGCCCGAGAGTGGAAAACGGACGTGTTATCTATGCTGCGGGTACCAAAGAAAATTTGGATGCTACCGTAAAAGCGGGTTTGATGGGGATAAATATGCCTCGTCGATACAACGGATTGAACTTTCCGGTGGTTCCGTATATCATGGCTGCCGATATGGTGAGTAGGGCTGATGCCGGCTTTGAAAACTTATGGGGATTGCAGGATTGTGCCGAAACGTTGTATGAGTTTGGTAGCGAAGAGCAACGTCAAAAATACATTCCACGTGTGTGTGCCGGAGAAACCATGTCGATGGACCTTACCGAGCCGGATGCGGGATCGGACTTGCAATCAGTAATGTTGAAAGCAAGCTTTTGTGAGAAAGACAACTGCTGGTATCTAAATGGAGTGAAGCGCTTTATTACAAATGGAGATGCTGATATTCACTTGGTGTTGGCAAGATCTGAAGAGGGTACGAAAGACGGTCGCGGCTTGTCTATGTTTATTTACGATAAACAAAACGGAGGTGTTGATGTACGTCGTATCGAAAATAAGATGGGGATTAAAGGTTCTCCAACATGTGAACTTGTATTCAAGAACGCGAAAGCTGAGTTGTGCGGTGATCGCAAACTTGGTTTGATTAAATATGTAATGGCTTTGATGAATGGTGCGCGTTTGGGTATCATGGCACAAGCTGTAGGTCTTTCAGAGGCTGCATACCGTGAAGGTGAGTCGTATGCTAAAGAGCGTCGTCAGTTTGGTAAAGCAATTATTGAATTTCCTGCTGTGTATGAGATGCTAGCAGTGATGCGTGCTAAAGCGGATGCTTCTCGTGCAATGCTTTATGAGACTGCTCGCTTTGTTGATATATACAAAGCTCTGGATGATATCTCGAAAGAAAGAAAACTTACACCTGAAGAACGAGCAGAGCAAAAAGCTTTTGGCCGTTTGGCAGATGCATATACACCGTTGGGAAAAGCTATGACGACTGAATATGCTAATCAAAATGCATACGATGCAGTTCAAATTCATGGTGGATCAGGCTTTATGAAAGATTATGCGTGTGAGCGTATTTACCGAGATGCTCGTATTACGAATATCTACGAGGGTACAACGCAATTGCAAGTTGTAGCTGCAATTAGACACGTAACTACCGGTACATATCTTAGTCAAATGAAAGCTTATGCTGAGATAGCAGTGAAACCTGAACTTGAATCTATAAAGAAACGTCTTGTTGCGTTGACTGCAATCTATGAGCAAACAGTAGCCAAAGTGATTGAAACAAAAGATAATGAATATATCGATTTTCAAGCTCGCCGAATGGTGGAGATGGCAGGTCATATTATTATGAGTTTCTTATTGCTACAAGATACTAGTAGAAATGAAGTCTTTCGTCGTTCTACCGAAGTGTATCTAAATTATGCTGAGGCGGAAATTGCTAAGATGAAGATTTTTATTGATAACTTTCAACAAGAGGATTTAGGCTTTTACAAGTTTGAAAAGTAATTTCATTGTGTGATTTATATATGAACTCTGTTTGCTTCATACAAATGTATGATGGCAAACAGAGTTTTTTTGTAAATTTGTAGTTCTTTTATTGCATTTAAAAACTAAACAAAACACCATGAAACAAGTTGGAAAATTAATGGCGATGGCCGTTTTATTGTTTACAGGTCTAATTTCTTGTTCGCAAAAGCAAGAGCCGGTATGGCAATTAACATGGCAAGATGATTTTAATGGTACGGAGCTAGATGCTTCGAAGTGGTCTAAAATTCCTCGTGGAGGTTCAGATTGGGATAGACACATGTCTGATGGGGATTCTCTTTATGAAGTGAAGGACGGTAAATTATACCTTCGTGGTATGGTAAATACAAATCCGGC
>CAMTPD010000020.1 GCA_947074265.1 uncultured Porphyromonadaceae bacterium | reverse complement strand
TATGCTGGCAAGAGCGGCGGTTTTCAACAAAATTATGGAAAAAAGAACAAGATCTGCAACAACATCTTTGCTTTCGGACAGTAATATCAATTGCAGTGTACAAGAGTAAAACCGCATAAATCGTTAGAATTTAAGCACAACATCATTTTGCAAGATTGCGGACAAACCGCATCGGGTGCATGGAAAGAGGCTAACTTGGATATGGACTACAACTGCTACTGGAACCTGAAAGGAGATACGTTGTCGTTTCAACAGACTTCGTTCAAAGAATGGAAAAAGCTGAAAGATAAGCATTCGGTTGAGGCGGATCCGCAGTTTACCGATCCGCAGAACGGTGACTTTACTTTCAAAAGTAAGCGCGTGGCAAAGAAGATTGGCTTCAAACCGTTCGACTACTCCAAAGCCGGCGTATACGGATCTGCCGAGTGGAAAGAAAAAGCAAAGCTGGATGATGCCCTCGTGCAACGCTTTCGTGCGATTATTCTCGAAAGGGAAAAAGAGCACAGCTCGTATTACGATAATTAATTGTTAGTTGCGTTTGTGAAATAGATTCGTGCAATCACGAATCTATGTAGTAGGCCGGATGAAACGATTTATTAATGGTTCTGTAATCACGACTGCGTGCGGGTAGTTTAATTTTGCAGGTTTGATAATTTCAACGAAACAACATGAGACTTTTGAATTTACTTTCGAGTGTCGGAGTGCTCGGTACTGCTTTGATGCTTTGTAGTTGCGAATCGAAGCAAGAGCAGCATACCGCACCTGACATCACCTTTGTGGTTGCGGCCGATTTGCATTTTGATTATCTGCCCGAGACCGATCAATTTTGTCACGTAGTTGCAATCAATAAATTGCCCGGAACGTTTGTTTGGCCCGACTCTTCGCTTTTTGCCGGTGATACGCTCACGACACTTTCGTCGGTAATTATAGCAGGCGATATTTTTGATAAGCCTATTCCCGAAGCGATCGACTTGTGCACGCAGCGTTATTTTACCAAAGGAGAAAGCGAAAGGCAATTGTCCGTACCTTGTTTCCCAGGTTATGGCAACCACGATATCAATCCGTTTTCGAAAGATTCGATTGCAAACCTGGCCGGACGAGCCGCTGCCTTTCAGTTTATGGATTCGTTGTTGAGTTTGAAACAGCAGCAAGGAGAGATCGCAAATCTGCACCCGTCGAGTCGTAGTTATTCATGGACCGATGGAGGTGTTCACTTTGTTCAGTTACAAGCTTATGGTGGCGACACTACCTATTGCGAAAGCAATCTCGATTGGCTTCGAGACGATTTGTCGCATTATGCGAAAGCCGGAAAGCCGGTGGTTATTGTACAACATTACGGCTTTGATAAGTGGGCGATAGAATGGTGGCCACAAGCCGAACGCGACCAACTGTTCGATATTTTAGAGCCATACAATGTAAAAGGATTCTTTGTAGGACATACGCATATCGCTTCGGTAGAGAGTTATCGTGGTATTCCCATCTATCAGGTAAATAATGCGTGGCCCGACGGCAGCGGCAAAGCATCGTTTGCGGTTGCCCGCATTGCAGGAAATCAACTGTCGGTTGTGAATTGCCAGTGGACAGACAGCATTGGAACGCACGAAGTAACCGCTCCTTTTCTAAACATTACGGAATAACTTATTGCAGAATACATAAGAAAACCCTCTGATAAGACAAGACCTTTGCTTGTTTTATCAGAGGGTTTTCTTTTAGAGGTATCAGCGATCTTACAGATGTGTCAAAAGAAATAAAACAGATTAAGGGATGAATAAATGAGAATTGCAACTAGCTAATTTTTGTTTAGTTTCTACAATAGATATTGTAGAATGTTGAGTAATCATAAGAAGACTTATTTGGAATAACTTTTTCTTTCGGAAGATGTTTTGCAGTCAAACACCTTCTTTCAGACTTATGCTTTCTAAAAGAAGTGTATGTGTGAAACGATTGATAATAACAACCTATTATCCCAAGCGTGGTTCTTAATACGTGAGCTTATTAATCTTATTGGTCTTTAATTCGGAAGTATATTGCAGTAAATTTAAACTTTTGCAAGCGCTACGAGTTATCTACAATACATTGTTTATTTCTTTTGCGTATATGCTCACATATACCGAGAAAAAGATAATCGTTTATAATTACCTTATTTACTATTTGAATCGACTCATTATTGAAAAATGAGTTTTTAATCTATTCTTATTATGAGCACAAAAAAACAACATGCTCCTATCGTTAAGGAGCTAATCGACATGATCGCAAAAAATGGTTGGCAAACAAAATTTGAACAAGCTTTGAAAAAAGCTCAATCGTACAAGATTGAAGCTATGGCTGACTTGAAAACTCTAGATGATTATTTTGATTGGCTAGACAAACAACTTACTTGGATTCCTACAGAAAACTGTCAAGGAAAAGAAGTTTACGAGCATGTTTGTAAGTTCTACTTTATTTTGGATCAAAGTCCGGTTAAAGAACTTCAAAACGCTGTCGTACCTCACGATAAAATGGAACCACTAACAGAACTTTCAGATTGGATGGTACGTTTCGTAAGAGAGTTCGGTGCATTCATGGATACTCCGGAGTCAATCACTCCCGAATCAGAAAAAACATTCTATGATTCACCTATCTACAACATGGACGAATATGACAGACCACGCGGTGGCTGGAAAACATACAATCAAATGTTTGGTCGTTATCTAAAACCGGGAATGAGACCGATTGCAGCTATCACAGACCAGTCAGTTATTGTTTCTCCTGCCGACTCTACTTTTGACGGTCAATGGGAAATCCGTTCGAATACACACGTAAACATCAAAGGTATTGAATGGAAAATTGAAGAGCTTCTTGAAGGCAGCCCTTACAAAGATCGTTTCAAAGGCGGTACATGGTGTCACTCTTTCCTAAATACATTTGACTATCACCGCGAGCACGCTCCTGTAGGTGGTAAAGTATTGGAAGCAAGAGTTATCCAAGGAACTGCTTATCTTGAAGTAAATCCGGAACTTGTTCCTAACGATACAGAAGGCAAACACAAACTAACTATGAAACGTATTTTCGATGCTCCTGACAACCCAGGTTACGAATTTATGCAAACTAGAGGTTTGGTGGTTATCGAATCTGAAATCGGTCTAGTAGCAGTATTGCCTATGGGTATGGCTCAAGTATCTTCAATCGTTGTTACATGTCAAGAAGGAACTACACTTCGCAAAGGAGAAGAGATCTCTTACTTCCAATTCGGTGGTTCTGATATCGTAATGGTATTTGAACGTGCAAGCAACGTATGTATTACTGCGCAACCGGGCGTACACTATAGAATGGGTACTGCAATTGCGAAAGCTTATCCGGAAGAATAGTAGGATTTTCCTATAATAATTGTTTATATTCAAAGAACGGATGTCGTTATTAGCGGCATCCGTTTTTTCATTATAGGAGATGTTGATCGATAAACTGTTGAAACGATTTGCGGTAAGTCTCCGAAACAGGAACGTATTTTTTGCCAAACAAGATGCAATACCGTTCTACAATCTGCACCTTACTCAGGTTTACGATAAACGAGCGATGCGTGCGCATAAAGGTATCTTTCGGAAGTTTGGCCTCGAGCGAATGCATACTCATCAGCGAAGATACCGGTTCGGCTATGCCTTCGAGGTAGAAATCTACATAGTCTTTTTGATTCTCGATATACAAGATAGAGTCGAGTTCGATCTTACGCGTTTGGTAGCCCGACTTGATAAACAAACTAGTTTCCTGCTTATTTCCTGTGCGCGTATACCACTCTTGTGCCCGTTGAGCAGCACTCAAAAAGTCGGCATAACTAATTGGTTTGAGCAGATAGTCGAGCGCATTGAGTCTGAATCCTTCGATGGCATACTGATCGTAGGCCGTGGTAAAAATAACTTTCACCGAAGCAGGCAAACTCTTCGACAGTTCCAGTCCATTCATTTGTGGCATGTTAATATCGAGAAAGATGAGGTCTATATCTAATTCTGCCATTGCGTTAATAGCAGTGATGGCACTGTTGAATGTAGCTGCAAGCTCAAGAAAAGGAGTTTGCTCTGCATACGACTTGAGTAAAGCAACAGCCAGCGGTTCGTCATCTACAATGATACATTTCAATTTCATATTCGTCTGATTTAAAAATCTACCCTCATTCTTACTATAAAGCAATTATTCTCTTTCATGATGTGCAGGTCGTGTTTGTGCGGATATAGCAACTCCAGTCTTCTCTCCAAATTAGCCAATCCGATACCGGAGTTTTTACTTTCCATGTTAGTTCCGTTGCAAATACTATTTTCGACGGTGCAAAGTACACCTTTCTCATTTTCAACTAAAATATTGATACGGATAAACGATTCACCATCATTACTAATGCCATGTTTAAACGCATTCTCGATCAGCGTCATAAACAAGAGTGGAGCAATAAGATTCTTACTATTGCTGCCGGTAATCGAAACCGATAAGTCGACCTGATCACCTACGCGCAACTTCATCAAGTCGATGTAGTCGCCGGTAAATTCAAGGTCGCGACAGATAGGCACGAAAGGAGTATTGTTTTCGTACAATATATACCGTAGCAACTTACTAAGCCGCAAAACCGAATCTTGCGCTTTGTCTTTGTCAATGGCAATAAGAGCATATATATTGTTAAGTGTGTTAAATAAGAAATGCGGATTCAGTTGCGAGCGAAGATTACGCAGGTCTGCCTCAAACTGCGCAGCCTTTAGTTTCTCCATGTTCATCGTATCCTGATACCAGCGTTGCGTTACGCGCACAGCCACACTGAGCCCGATCACCAGCAAGTCGATCAGCATGTCGCCCCAATAGCGCATGTATGGATCGGGTTTGCTCTTCCCTTCCTCCGGACCCACATGATCTAAAATAACCAGAATAGATTCGATGGAAAAGTTTTGAGCAAATAGCAAACACAAAGCCAACACGAAGTTGAGTCCGACAAACGACAACAGTTTCTTATTGAACAGAAACTTGGGTATCAGAACAAAATAGTTGATGTAAAACAAAAGGATCAATAGGCCCGTTCGTATTGAAAAGATACTGAGATGACCCAAGTCAAACTCGCCCGATCGCGTCGTTATGTATAATGGAAACGCAAACAGAATCACGCAAAACAAAACTTGCATGAGTACGTGTGTGAGTATGGTCTTATTGGTTTTTATTTTATTCATATCGCAACGCTTCTATAGGATCTAAGTCTGCCGCTTTCTTTGCAGGATACCATCCGAAAAAGATACCCGTGATCGTGCAAACGAGGAACGATAAAATTACGGTATAAAATTCAATATCAATGGGCCACGCTAAAATGTTTTTGACAATAAACGCACTTCCTATACCCAAGATAACACCAATGATACCACCTGTAACACTCAGCAGAATCGCTTCGATCAAGAATTGCATCAAGATATCGAACCCTTTGGCACCGATCGACATGCGCAACCCAATCTCGCGCGTGCGCTCGGTAACCGACACGTACATAATATTCATAATGCCGATACCACCTACAAACAAAGAGATTCCGGCAATGCAAGCAAGCAGTACCGTCATCATGTCGGTGGTAGAACTCATCATCGAAATCAATTCTTTCTGCGAGCGAACGTTGAAGTCGTCTTCTGCATTGGGGCCTATCTTATGTTGTCGGCGCAGAATAGTCTGGATACCGGCAATGGCATCCTCGGTCGCGTCTTCGCTCGAAGCCGACACAGCCATCGAGTGAATGTAGGTAATTGCCAATATCCGTTTCTGAATGGTAGAGTAGGGAGCAAGAATGATATCATCCTGATCCATTCCCATCGTATTGTCTCCCTTCGATTCCAATACACCGATTACCTTAAACGGAATTTTGTTGAAGCGGATGGTTTGCCCCACGGGATCTTCATTGTTTGTGAACAAGTTATCAACAACCGTTTGTCCGATGACGCAAACTTTGGCCGACGAGCGCACATCTTCGTCTGAAAAGACCTCGCCTTGTGCCACCTTGTACTTGCGAATGTCGAGATACGACGGACTTACTCCGTAGATCGAAGTAGGAGAATTGTTTGCTCCGAATATAACCTGCCCCGACGAGGATACCTCCGGACTGGCAGCGGAGATGTATGGAGCTTCCTTCTCGATAGCCTCGAAGTCTTCCAGTTTGAGGGTTTGCATCTCGCCGGCACTGCGACGAACTCCTCCAAACTGTTCGCCCCCGGGACGAATATTAATCATATTCGATCCCATCGTTGCTATTTGTTCCTGAATGCTTTTCTTAGATCCTTGCCCGATTGCCAGCATGGTAATCACCGCAGCAACGCCGATAATAATTCCGAGCATGGTAAGAAATCCTCTGAACTTATTACCATTGAGTGCTTGCAAGGCTATTTTCAAGAGATTGGTAAGATTCATATTAATCCTGTTTAGGTAGTTTATCGAGAGTTTCTTTTGCTGAACGAACGCTCGGGTTATACGTATCCGACTTGATGCGACCATCGCGAATCACAATGTTGCGGCTGCTATACTCGGCAAGCTCAGGATTGTGTGTCACGAAGATAATGGTGCGTCCTTCTTCTGTGTTGAGCCGTTGTAAAAGTGTAAGTATCTCGAACGACGTGCGGGTATCGAGGTTACCGGTAGCTTCGTCGGCCAAGATGATGACAGGCTCATTGACCAATGCCCGGGCAATGGCGACACGTTGTTGCTGTCCGCCCGACATTTGGTTCGACTTATGTTGGAGGCGATCGCCAAGTCCGACCAATTGCAAAGCCCTGATCGAACGTTGGCGTCGCTCTTTCGCAGATACGTCACTGTTGTACATGAGCGGCAGTTGTACGTTATCAACCGCCGTGGTCTTGGGAAGCAGATTATACGACTGAAAAATAAAGCCGATCTTACGATTGCGCAGCGTGGCGCGTTGGTTCTTATTCATCGTCTTCACCGAAATGCCGTCGAGATAGTATTCTCCTTGTGTAGGAGTATCGAGGCATCCGATCAGATTAAGCAAGGTAGACTTACCCGATCCGCTCGTACCCATGATGGTAACAAACTCTCCCTCGCAGATAGAGAAGCTTACTCCGCGCAAGGCGTGCACGGTCTCTTCACCTACTACAAAGTCTCGTTTCAAGTCTTCTATTCGAATGATTTCTTTACGCATCTTCGTGGTGTTTTATTTTTTCTTATTACCTCCGGGAGGCTGTGGCATAAACGGACTCACTTCGCCGTTGCCGCGTCCTTGCGAAAGCGCTTCGGAGGTATTTTGAGTAATAGCGGTAACGATCTCGTCGTCGTCGTTTAGTCCGCCCGTTACCTCCACTACGATACCGTTGGTAGCACCGGTAGTAATTTCGAGCGGCGTGATCACGTTATCCTTTTTTCGCCAAACAATCTTTTTGGTCTTGCTGTCGTCGGGGCGCACATTGCCGGGTTCGAACACGATACCGTTCAGTTGCTTGCTTAGTTCGGGGTTAGGCATAAAGCGTAGCGCCTTTGCGGGAATGGTGCGCAAACCTCGTTTCTCCATCGTGAAGATGTTGATACTGGCCGTAAGTCCGGGCTTTAGCTTCAAGTCGGGATTCGGTGCATCCACCACCACTTTGTAGGTAACGACATTCGACTCGGTAGTAGCCTGCAAGCGTACTTGCACTACCGTGCCCTGAAATTCGTCGTCGGGATAAGCATCAACGGTAAAGGTGGCCCGTTGTCCTTCACGCACTTCGCCTATATCGGCCTCGTCTACATTGGCAATTACGCGCATTTTGGTAAGGTCGTTTGCAATGGTAAACAGCGTAGGCGTATTGAAAGACGAAGCAACGGTTTGCCCTTCTTCCACATCGCGCGAAATAACAACGCCGTCGATCGTAGAGTAGATCGTTGCGTATCCCAAGTTGGTTTCGGCCTTCAGAGCGGCAGCCTTTTGCGAGGTTACAGCCAGTTGTGCCGTTTTGTACGTTGTTTCGGCAGCTTCCCAGTCCGCTTTGCTGATGGCTTGTTTTTCCCACAAGGTCTTTTGTCGGTTGTAATTCTTTTGCTGATTCTCCAGTTCCACTTGGCGCGATTGCAAGTTGGCACGAGCCGTTTCTACCTCAGATGTAAGTAATTTCTTATCAATCTCGGCAAGCACTTCACCCTTCTTTACCACCGAATTGTAGTCGACATAAATGTTGGAGATAACGCCCGATACTTGCGTTCCCACCTCTACCAGTTTGATGGGTTCGATGGTTCCGGTAGCTGTAACGGAAGTCACGATGTCGTCTTTCGCTACGTGCACGGTTTCGAGTTTCAACGGAGCCTTTCCGTCTTTACCGTTAAAGAGGTAGACCGAAGCCGTTGCCACAGCCAGCACAGCCATGCCCCATATCAGTTTGTTGGTTTGTTTCTTGTTCATACGAGTTGTATTATAGCGATATTTCGTTTCCTTGATAAAATTCGAGCAACTTCATGCTGAGGATTGCATTGTACTTGGCTTGAAGAAGCTCTTGCAAAGCGTTGGCATAGTTGTTTTTCTCGGTAGTAAGCTCGGTAATGTTGCGCATACCGAGAAGGTATTGTTCGTTGACCAAGTCGTAGCTCAACTGCGACGAACTCAGTTTGTCGCGTGCGGCGTAGTACTTACTAAGCCCCGAAGAAGCATCCTGGCTTAGCTCCTCGATGGTGCGAAGCAGGTCTTTCTTTGTGTTGACATAGCTGAGCTGAGCAGACTGAATATCGAGCGAAGCCTTTTGTACGGCCGACTTGTTGCGACGGTTGTCAAAAATCGGAACACTTACCGTAACACCAATTTGTTGGTTAAATCGGTGGTTGAGTTGCGAAAAGAACGAAGGTGATTCGTTGTATATGTTGCCTGTTCCGGCACTTCCCGTAAGCGAAATGGTAGGAAGGTATCCGGCTTTTGCTTTCGCCTTGCTGATCTCGGCAAGGTCGATGCCCAACTGCCCGGCCTTTACTTGCGGCATGATGGAAAGCGCCGTGAGGTAAACCGATTCTTTGTCGGGAATGAGTTCGTGCACCGAAAGCGCTTGCTCGTCGGGTATCGCTACATCAAACGCATCGTCGTATTCGAGCTCGAGCAATTGCTTTAGCTGTAGTTTGTAATTGGCAAAGGAGTTTTGCGCCAGCACCAAGTTGTATTTGTCGGAGCTGTATTGCGTTTCTACCTGCGCATATTCGCTGCGCGTAAAACTTCCTGCATCGAGAAAGTCTTGCGCTTGCTTGAGTTGCGTAGCGGAGGTTTCCACGATGTTGCGGTTGTTTTTTATCGACTCCCATGCATAGATTACCTGTAGATAAGCCCGGGTAATGGCAATTTCGATGTTGTTTCCGATCTCGTCTTTGCTCAAGGTTCCGATCTCTTTGTTGAGTTTGGCTTGTGAGATCGAATTTAGGTTTTGCTTGCCATCGTAAATGGTCCATGAGGCATTGACGCCGTATTGTCCGTTAAATGCACCTTGGTAACGGTAGTTTCCGGCTTCGTTTTCGAGCTTATTGTTTGCGAACTGCTGCGACACACTCGCATTGAGACTGGGAAAAAGGGCAGCCTTTGCCTGCTTGATGTCTACATCGTAGCCCTCGATAGCCAGCTCGGTTTGTTTGACCTGTATGTTTTCTTGTCGTGCATACTCAATACACTCTCGAAGCGTCCACTGTTGCTGAGCCGAAAGCGTGCAGGTATGGATGCAGATAAACAGTCCAACTTTTGCAATACATCCTTTCATCTGTTCTACTTTTTGATTGCGACAAAGATGAGGGAAGGAGATTTGGTTGTCAAGTAGTATCGACAGACGGGGCGTTTTGATCGACGAATAGTTGCATGAGAATCGTTTTATTCTCTTTTTATACAATAAGTAGGTTTTCGGGGGAGGGAAGGTTGGCTTTCAGGGATGATGATTTTTGCTTTTTGAGGTTTTTTTACGCGCTAGATGGGCGATTTTGCTTGATTTCTTACCTTCAGAAAACGAGGTTTTTGAGTGCTGCTTTTTGTCTGAAAAGGAGAAAGTTTGCTCTTTTGGGTGCGAAGGTTGAGGTTTTGGAGCAAAAACCATGCATACTTCTTGCAAAAAGGCTGCTTGGTTCTTATGAAAACCATGTTTGGTTCTCGTGAGAACGCAATATCGTTTTCGAGGAAGCCGTTTTTTGTCTTGGTGGTAACAGAAAAAAGTCTTCGTGGTGAGTGAAAAAAGTATTCACGGTGAGTAAAAAAACTCTTCACGGTGAGTGAATTTAGTATTCGTGAAGACTAAAAATACTTTTCGTGAAAAAGATAGACAAGGTTTGGAGGATGTGTTGGGGTTGTTGCGGTCAGGGTAGCTTGGGTGTGCGGCAGGGGACAGTGGTTTTGGAATAAACGATTGTGAGCGAGTTGCGATTTGCAAAAGGTTTGCGGTGAGGCGTGATTTCTGTCTTTCTGACGAGTACGTACAAACGTTGTTATGAACAAGGAGGAAGTTGCGTTTTTCAAACGACCCGGATCACAACAATGTGTCAGTTTTGAAACGAACGCAGTTTTGGATCAACCAGCTTTGAAATAGCCTTTGAGTGGGTAACTGCTAGTGAATGATGTGTTTATAGGGTTTGTTGGGTGTGGAAACGAAATATACAATAAGCAGAGGGAGGGGATGGTTTGTGCGGTGGGGTAGAAAAGAAAAACGCTGAAGCTCATACGAACTTCAGCGTTTCTGTTGTTTGTTCAAACAAGTGGTACCACCAGGAATCGAACCGGGGACACAAGGATTTTCAGTCCTTTGCTC
>CAMTPD010000019.1 GCA_947074265.1 uncultured Porphyromonadaceae bacterium | reverse complement strand
GTAAGAATACGCTCGATCGACTCGCGAATCTCTGCGCCACCTTCCATTTTCACACTATCGCCGTTGGTTTCTTTCATGATACGGATAGCCGACTTTAGCGCCTCTTTCGAATCGCCTTGATAAGTACCAAAAGGCATATCTACCACTACGTGAGCTCTTTTTACCGCTCTCACCACCGACTGACCGTGATATATCATCTGATCCAATGTCATTGGCAATGTAGTTGTATTACCCGCCATCACATTTGATGCCGAATCTCCAACCAAAATAATATCCATTCCGGCCTGATCAATCAACTTCGCCATTGAGAAGTCATAAGCCGTTAGCATAGAGATCTTTTCGCCGCGCTGCTTCATCTCGCGCAAACGTTGAGTTGTCACTTTTCTTGTATCTTCAATATGTACTGACATGTCAGAATATTTAAATTAGAGCGCAAAGGTATAAATTATTATTTTTACTGCGCAACACCTTTGTCTATCTAAATACCAAATAAACGTTTTCATCACTGCTTTTTGGTATAAAATCACTGTAAACGGAACACATTTGCCATTCACAGTGATTTTTATTTAAGTTATTCTTCTACGATAAGAAGGAGTCCTTCTTTGGGGTTGATGGAATACTTCGTTGCCGGATTATATGTATTTGCAGCCTGAAAGTCTTCTACTTCCGGCGCAACTACTTTTACTTTAGTAGGATCAAGGCCCAACGCTTTCCAATCGAACGAAAGCGTAGTAGATTGCGCTTTGTCAGAGAAGTTTCCGAGAGCAATCAATGTAGCTCCGTCTTTTACATAGCATGTTGCTTTGATGTCGCTATTGTTGGTTTGTACCGGACATGCGTCGTTCCAATATCCGATCATAGTAGCGTCTTCAATTCCGAACGATTTCCACAGTGCCCAAACCGGGGCCGGAGAATACGGTCCGTACGAATGTCGTGCCGTGGTTCCATATACCATTCCGAGAAAACGGTTGCCTCCGTCTTGCAGCATCTCACTCATCATGCCAAAAGGAATCCCCGAGAACGTAACGAACCATTCATCGGGAGTCATTTGATTGTACTTGAAGCTTTCGCCAAACCACAACCTGTCGATGTATGGAAAGAAGTCGGTATACTGATTCATTGGCCCGATGGAATAACCCGTATTCGAGTGTAGATCAATCAGCGCGCCCGGGTGGTATTGCTCCATAATCTTGCGCATCCGTTTCATTACGTTGCGGTCAAACGATACGTCGTCCATGTAAATACCGTCGATTTCATAGTTTTCAAACATCCAACGCAAGCCTTCGAGGTAGTAGTTGATCCAGCGGGAGAAGCCACTGAGTACCAATGCTGCATCTGCGTTTTCGCCGGGAAGTTCAGTGTACCATGCCGGTTTGTATCCGTCAATCAAGTGCTCGGTGTGCCAAGGCGTTCCGTATCCCGGACCTTCGTGAAATATCTCGTTGCCCAGACTCATTAATGCATAGATCTCAGTGGTATAGTTGGTCAGTTCCCGAATCGTATAGTACAGTTTCACTTTCCTATCGTATTCATGCTGATGCTTAATAAACTGCACCAACGAATCTCGCACAATAAACGGATAGTTGATTACGGGATTTAGGTTGCGTGCATGGTGAATATTGGCAATGTTTGCCCCTTCGGTCGCAGCCGAATCAAATGCGGAAGGCTCAGAATGAAAGTAACGTTCCGAGAAATGTTTCTTACTATTGAGCTTCTTTACAGGAGTAAGCAATACATCAAATTCTAGATCTGTAGGAATAGTCCCCAAGGTACAAGCACCGGTAGAAGCTACAACTTTCGTTGTATTATTGGCACTTTTCACAAGTGAAATACTTCCTGCTCCGTGATTACTCCATACTGCAGGCGGAGCCGGTTTGTAGTCGTTGAGCAATGGCCCATGGTAGGTGCCGCCTCTAAACTCAACGTGTGCGCCGATCTCTTCGTTACCAATCCAATAACTATCATACGGTCCTACCCAATTCCATGTATACGATTTTGGAGTAAGTCCACCTTTAAAGCCTGCACCCATAAAATACGTAGATGCGTATGCGGTATAATCACTTTCTAGCTTGATGTCTTTGATTGCCATTTCTTGGTTTGCCGTCAAGGAAACAACGTATCGAATAAATCCATCGTACTCCATATATGCCTTGCATGTAAAGTTGAGTCCATCTTGAACAGACGAAGCCTTCCACTCTACAAGTCCCGGAGCCGGTTGTTTGATTTCCAGGTCTTCGGCCGAAAAGACCACATCTCCCCTGCCCGTTTGTACCACAATACGCAACGGCGCAGCATACAACGCTCGATCGTTGGTTTTTACATTGCTGATTAATCCATTGGATGAAAGTGATACCGACTTATCGGCAACCGTGATTTCATTCCCTTTTGTCGTAATTACCGTATATGGTGTTACCGGAAGCGAATCCACGCCAATCTGTGAATTTAACCAACGCAATCGCGAATGACGCCACAACTCGCCGTCTCCTTTATCGGCCAACGGCTCGCCCGATACATGAATTGCAATCGTCAACTCTTCGGGTGCTTTACCTTTTACATGCAAAGTTGCCGTTCCGGTGTATGTACCTTGTTTCGCATTTTCAGGGATCTGAATACCACACCAAAGCGGTTGCACTTGTCCTTTCGAAAGGTCTATATCGAAAGAAAGAGGTTTGCCATCCCAGTTGATACCTTCTTGATTGAAGCAAGTTACTTGATCGGCCGGGATAACAGACGATCCGTTTTTGAAGTCGGAGAATGTTAGCTTCACGTCTTCTACAGTGTCGCGTGCTGCCCATAAGGCTATTTGCCACGTATAATACTCGTTTGGTGAGGCCTTTCCTTCAAAGTTGTCGTGCGATGTATTCTTTTTCCATTTTACGGGCAAATTATATTTCAAACGTACGGGATAGGCTCTGTCTTCGATAAAGACCACGGGATTGGATGGGTTTACAGTTTTGATCGAGTCTTCTTCTGCCTGTGTCGCGATAAGGCCCATCGGTGTAAAGAAGTCGAATTGTGTACGACTTTCATAGCCAACTACCTTTGCCGCGGCTTGTTGATCTGTTTGCTTTGCCGTATTTACCCAAGATGCATCTGCTTCGTACACAGGAGCAAGATAGTCGTTCCATGGTTTGCCGTAGCGGGCATCGTCCCACCCCTTACGGTATTTATAGGGCAGATAATAAATGTAATACGTTCCTTTTCCGGCTGTAGGCTCGAACAAGATGGTGCCTTCTTCAGAGTTTAATTCTTGCACCAATACATTTTGTACTTCGTTTCCTTGGGCGTCGGTTACCACAACTTTCTTTGTATCGGGACGAAGATCGGGTCTGCGCCATTTCAAAGTAGCTTTGGCTACGGCTTCATCACCCATTACTTGTACTATAGCCCTGTGGTTTCCATGCATATCGGCCACCCAAGGCGTTTCGGCTACTTTAATTTCGATTCCGTCGGGTGCAAAGCTTTCATACTGACTTGTTTCGCCCGGATATGTTGTAGTGCATGCAACGAGGCTATACAAACAACAGATTCCTAAAAATGGTTTCATTTGATTTAGAGTTAGAAGAAAGGGTTGTCTTCTTTCGGTATCGAAGAAGACAACCCTTTGCTAGTTGTTCTTTTATTTCTGTCTCATTAATACCCTGGATTTTGATCGTCTTTCAACAATGGATTCTTATCCATAGCTGATTGTGGTATAGGCATTAACATCAATTTATCGTCCCATGCTTTTTGAATTACAACCGAACCATCGGGAGCGGTAGAAGCACCGGTCATCACCTTACGTGCATAGTCTTTTCCATAGCGACGAATATCATTGTAACGATGCCCTTCGGCTGCTAACTCGATACGGCGTTCGTTGCGAATGAGTTCTATTGCTTGATCTTTTGATAGTGCTTCAGGTACCTTTGGCATACCACAACGATCGCGCAAATCATTTAATGCTGCTTTTGCTTCTGCATCGTAACCTGTATTCATCGTTCTGGCTTCGGCAAATGTGAGTAATACCTCTGCATAGCGAATTACCGGATAAGGTTCTGTAGAATAACCGTAACTATCCATCATCAACGGATCTACTGTTACAAGTTTACGATAGCTATATCCCGTCCACGATTCGTTACCATTGCTATTAACCCATGCCGGATTCCATTTGTAATATAGCACCGATCCTTTTGATGAGTGATGCCATCCTTTGAATGGGAACATCATGGATGCATACAAACGGCTGTCGCGGTTACGGAATTCATTCATATAATCATATTCCATCAACTTCTCGCTCGAGGCAAATTCATTATACTCTTCATCACGCATGTCTTTGGCTTGTTTCCAGATCTCTTCGTAGTTTGCCTTGCGTTGATCTACGCTGATTGGTGTACGTAGTGTTTTACCATCAATATCCCAGTAAGCATCGATTAGGTCTTGCATTGGCTCGTACGAAGAAAAACCATAGTCAAGCGACATTTGTAGCGGGATCATATACGTATAACGAGAAACGTCGAGAGAGGAAACATCGGTACTGTATTCTCTAAACAATACAAATTCCGGATTCGATGCGTTAGCATTGCCACGGTGCCAAAGTCCTTCGTAGCTAAACATTCCTTTTGTAAATGCGTCTTTATCTATACCCTTTGCCTCGAAGTCAATGTATAATGCCATTTCGTCGGCCTCCTTTTGTTGCTTTGCATTCAATGATGAAATACGGAACAAACCATATTTACCCATCTCCATTACTTTGCGAGCAGAGCTTTCTGCCTCTGCATAATTGCCAAAGTAAAGTGCGGCACGAGCTCTTAACGCATAGGCGGCTCCACGTGTGACGCGACTTGTTTCTTGCAAATAACCTCCGGTGTATTGCTCCGGCAAGATTTGTGCAACTTCGGCTAGCTCTTTTAAGATATACGCTTGTACTTCTTCAACGCTATTGCGTGGCACAGTAGGATCGGTATAACTAAGTGGTTCTTCTATGATTGCCACTTTTCCGTAATAAGATGTAAGACGCATGTATGACAACGCTCTTAAGAAACGAGCTTCGGCCTTCATGCGTTCTTTTATTTGATTGTCTATTGTGCATCCTTCCACGTTTTTGAGGAAGATATTGGTATTACGCACTTGTCCGAAGCTGTAGCTTCCGTAGGTAGCTGCTGTACTTATACCTCCATTTTGCACCAGTTCGAAGTTTCCTTCCCATGGTTTGTGCGAGTGAGCATTGTCTGTTGTCATTTCATCTGAAATATCAACAGCGGGCATGCTACGATAACATGCATTGAGTGCATACCATGCATCTTTGTCTGTTTTCCAAAACGTTTCGGCAGAGATACTTGTTGGTGGTTCTACGTCGAGATTACAAGAGCTTGCACATATGAGTGAAGCTAAAACGAATGAATAAGTATATAATTTTCTCATGACTTCTTTGTTTTTATACGTATTTGTTCAATGACTTTGCTTTATTGATTAGAATGAAACATTCACACCAAAAGCAAATGTTTTTGTTCCGTAAGCCGAGATTACCCCGCCTGCTGTTTCTGGATCAAAATCTTTAATCTTTTTGTCTGCTCTGATTGTAAATAGATTTTCTCCTGTTACATAAACTCTTAAGTTAGACAAACCTATACTTTTTGTTACCGCATTTGGCACTAGGTACGCTAACGTAAGATTTTTGATACGGAAATAATCAGCATTGAATAAATGATAATCACTGAATGTTCTATTATATGCGGTATGAGGATCGCTTGCCATATATATTCTCGGATAAATAGCATTCGCATTTGGATTCTCCTCGGTCCAGCGATTCATATGAAACTTACGCGGATTGTCTTGACCATGGAAGAACGGGTGCATTTGATACACCTCGAATGAAACTTTTGTACCTGTAACACCTTGTCCGTTCATTGTAAGTTCGAAGTTCTTATAACCAACGTTGAAGTTTAGTCCGTAGGTAAACTTCGGAACATCTTGTCCTAGTATTACACGATCATCATTCGTTATAGCTTCACCATATTTGATATCACGATTAGGTACAAACTTTATATCTCCGGCATTTGGAATGACTGTTCCGTATTTATAATATTCACCATTATCGATTTGTTCTTGAGTATAAAGTCCATCGGTTTTGAATCCGTAGAAAGAACCAATGGCTTCGCCTTCACGAAGGATAAACTTACCAACTCCATGTCCTGATACATTTTGAATAATGTCTCCACTGGCTAGTTTCGTAATTTTATTCTTATTCCATGTAAGGTTACCTCCTACCGAGTAAGTAAAGTCGCCAATGTTGTTACGATGGTTTAATGTGATTTCCAAACCGTTGTTTCTCACACGACCTAAGTTTTGCGATGGATCCTTTGCTATACCTGTTTCGGTAGGAACCGGATAAGCCAGCAAGATATCATTGGTGTTCTTAATATAGTAT
Source organism: uncultured Porphyromonadaceae bacterium (assembly GCA_947074265.1). Classification (GTDB taxonomy): domain Bacteria; phylum Bacteroidota; class Bacteroidia; order Bacteroidales; family CAMTPD01; genus UBA12018. The sequence goes on along the minus strand of CAMTPD010000019.1, from coordinate 4,437 downwards.
TCGACTGTACCGCTCAGTTTATTATTGAAAAAGTCGAAGTCTACACCAAAGTTGGTCATCGTTACCTTTTCCCATCCCAAGTTTGGATTGGCAGGTTTTGATTCGGTGATACTATTACCAATCAAGTCTCCCATCGGATAATAACCCACTGAACCATAGTTTGAGAAGTAATCGTAATAACCTACGTTATTGATATTACCCAGACTACCGTATGATGCTCTCAATTTCAGGTTATTCATCCAGTCTCTGCAATTTTCAACGAAACTTTCTTCACTGATTCTCCATCCTCCCGAGAATGATGGGAAATACCCCCAACGATTGTCTTTGTGGAAACGAGAAGAACCATCGGCACGCATGTTGGCTTCAAGAAGATAACGATCTTTGATGCTGTAGTTTACTCGAGCAAAATAAGACATCATCTTGTATTCGAATGACTCTGAACTGTTTTTATAGCTTGGACCTGAAGAAGCTCCACCTGACATATCTGTCATTCCATCTGTGGGGAAACCATCTCGTTGTGCATTTAACTTCTGAGACTTAAAGATTTCGTATGATGTACCCGCCATTGCTGCAAAAGAGTGAACACCTTTATCGAAATTATAACGGGCTGTTGCTGTATATGCTTCTTGAGATGTTTCTCCCCAGTTCATATACATATAGTTTTGAGTGTTACCAGAGTTTGGCATTATTGTTCCTTCTGCCAAGAAACTAGGTACGTCATCTCTCGTTCCTACAAAGTTCTTGTTTTTGAAATCGTTGTTGCTATATGCTCCTTGTGCTGTAATAATCAAGCGTTCGATTGGTGTAATATCAAGAGCTGCTTCATAGATTCCTTTCGTACTCTTATCTCTACGCCAGTCTCTATTACTCAAAGCTCGCAACGGATTGTTATTTACAAACGTATTACTAGCTGCCTGACCCGATTCTACCGATCCCCATTGTCCATTAGAATGTTGCGCAACAAATGTGCTTGGCACAATCATCATATTGTCTGTTGAAGGAGATCCGCCGTCTACGTTGTATTTGCTATAAATGAATTTCATCCCTGTACGGAAGGTTAACCATTTATTCATTTCAGACTTCACGTTAATATTCATATTATAACGTGTATTGTCACGGCCAGGCAGATTGTTATCATCGTATACAATACCGAAGCCTGAGAAGAAACTTAATTTATCTGTTCCGCCGGTAAGATTCAATGAGTGCTGTGTTGTTACGGCATATTTGTCATAGATAAGATCAATCCAGTCTGTATTTGGGTAAAGATCTGGTTGCGATCCATCTCTGAATAAGTTTATTTGGTCTTGCGTATATTTCTGGAATTTACCTTTGCCTGGTGTTGTATTATACATTGCTCCATTAAAGAGTTCTGCATATTCCCAAGAGTTTACGTATTCCGGTGTGTAGGTAAATTTCTTTGCACCTACCATACCGTTATATGTAACTTGGGTTGTTCCTTTCGAACCATTTTTGGTAGTAACAAGGACAACACCGTATGCAGCACGCGAACCATAAATAGACGACGAGGCAGCATCTTTAAGGAAAGATATATTTTCAATTACATTCGGATCTATACTTGAAAAGAATCCGGCATCAACGATTACTCCATCTACAACATACAATGGTTCTGAAGTTCCGAGATTTCCTCTACCGCGAAAATTCACAGAAGGAGATGATCCCGGACGGTTGATAATTGTTACACCTGGTACTAATCCTTGAAGTGCGGATACCACATTCGTTTGCGGTCTACTCTTGATTTCATCCGTATTGATTGAAGCTACTGCTCCGGTAAGATTAACTTTCTTTTGTGAACCATAACCAATAACGACTACTTCTTCTGTTGTAACTACATCGGGTTGAAGTGTAAAGTTTAAAACAGAAGTATTTCCTACTTTAACTTTTACTGTCTTATATCCAATATATGACACCACAATCATATCACCCTCTTTCGCATTCAATGTATATTCTCCATCAATGCCCGACATTGCTCCTGTCGTAGTTCCTTCTATGCGAATAGTAGCACCTGTAAGAGGCTCTCCATCTGCATCAGTCACAATTCCACTAACTTTAAGGGTTTGTTGTACAACGTAACTTGTGTTTACGCTCGGATAATTCGTGGCAGATAAGGCATCGGGCATCATGCCTAAAGGAAGTGTTAATAGTAATAGCTTCCCCGAATGAAAAAAGTTTTTCATGTAAACGATTTATTAGTTAATAAAATGTGTTTTTCATCAATCAAAATAATTAATCATAAATAGTAAAGCGTATAGATTCTTAAGTTTTTTCACTATAAATGGTCTTATATACATTTGATTATTGATTAATAACAGCAATTATACACATAGTCTTTAAATAAACAAACTGTTTCATTATTTTTATTTTATTTGTTATTAAAACAGATTACTAGTAATTCATAGTCTTTACAAATAACTCATTTAACAATGAGATTAGTAATCAGAACAATAAATAAAAGCCAACAATTTTAAATGAATAAAATTAACTAAATGTATTAAATAAATATTTTCACTCAATATCTGATATTTATCCAAACATCGTTAAGCAATTTATGATTAAGCAGCTGTAAATAAATAATTACATGATAAAAGGTCTGTATCAAGGATATCGCTTTCTAAGAATCATTCTATCTTTGCACAAAATCAAAAAGTACAATATCTTGATATGACACAACAAACAAATCAGCCAAAGAAAGACTATTTTGAGCCTATGCACACTGCCGAACATATATTGAATCAAACCATGATCCGCATGTTTGGCTGCAAACGTTCTCACAATGCACATATTGAAAGGAAAAAATCAAAGTGTGATTACTTTTTAGAAGATACTCCTACTACAGAGCAAATGCAAGAGGTGGAGAATCAAGTTAATGCAATTATTAAGCAAAACCTGGCTATTACAGACGAACTTGTACTTAAAAAAGATGCTGCATCCATTGTAGATTTAAGCAAACTCCCTGAAGATGCAACTGAAACATTACGCATAGTTCGTGTTGGTGACTATGATGCTTGTGCCTGTATCGGTGCACATGTAAGCAACACTTCCGAAATCGGAACTTTCAAGATTCTAAACTGGGATTTTAGTGAAGGAAGATTGCGTTTACGCTTCAAGTTGGAGTCTTAAAAACTTCATTTACTCAAATAATTTTATATATTTGCACCCGGTTAAGACGATTAACGTTTTATTAAAAACAAATAGTTATGCAAACAATTGACAGTTTCAATTTTGCCGGTAAAAAGGCATTTGTAAGAGTTGACTTTAATGTACCTCTTAATGACAAATTTGAGATCACTGACGACACTCGTATGCGTGCAGCGCTTCCTACACTTAAGAAAATTATTGCTGATGGTGGTAGCGTAATTATCGGTTCTCACCTTGGTCGTCCAAAAGGTGTAAATGAAAAGTTCTCTCTAAAACATATTCTTAATCATTTGTCAGAACTTCTTGGTGTAGATGTTCAGTTTGCAAATGACTGTATTGGCGAAGAAGCTGCTGTTAAGGCTGCTGCTCTTCAACCAGGAGAAGTTCTTTTACTAGAAAATCTTCGTTTCTATGCTGAAGAAGATGGCAAACCTCGTGGTTTGGCAGAAGATGCAACAGAAGAAGAAAAGAAAGAAGCTAAGAAAGCTGTAAAAGAAAGCCAAAAAGAATTTACAAAACGTCTTGCTTCATATGCTGATGTTTATGTAAACGATGCATTCGGTACAGCTCACCGTGCTCACGCTTCTACAGCTCTTATCGCTGCTTATTTCGATGCAGATCACAAAATGTTTGGTTACCTACTAGCTAAAGAAATTGATGCTGTAGAAAAAGTAATCAAAACTTCAGAAAAACCAGTAACTGCTATCATTGGTGGTTCTAAAGTTTCTTCTAAAATCACTATCATCGAGAACCTACTTAGCAAAGTAGACAACATCTTGATCGTAGGTGGTATGGCATTTACATTCTCTAAAGCAATGGGTGGTCACATTGGTAACTCACTTTGCGAAGATGAAATGCTTGACGTTGCTAAATCAGTAATGGCTAAAGCTAAAGAACTTGGTGTAAACCTAGTATTGCCTACTGACTGTGTAGCTGCAGACAAATTTGCTGCTGATGCAAACACTCAAATCTGTTCAGACAAAAACGTACCAGAAGGTTGGTTAGGTCTTGACCTAGGTCCTGAGTCTTGTGCAGCAATGAGCGAAGTAATCAAAAACTCAAAAACTATTCTTTGGAATGGTCCTGCTGGTGTTTTTGAATTCCCTGCATTCGAAGCTGGTTCTAAAATGATCGCAGAATCTATCGTTGCTGCAACTGCAAACGGCGCATTCTCACTTATCGGAGGTGGTGACTCTGTTGCTTGTATCAACAAATTCGGTTTTGCTGACAAAGTTAGCTACGTATCTACAGGTGGTGGTGCTCTTCTTGAGTTTATCGAAG
>CAMTPD010000018.1 GCA_947074265.1 uncultured Porphyromonadaceae bacterium | reverse complement strand
CATTTGTAACACCGACCTTTTTATCTTCGAGTAGTTCTACACACTTCAAAATACCGTATAACAGATCTACCGGTTCAAACCCCGTAATACTAATAGGGATATTATATTTTCGTGAAAGATGTAGGTATTCATCAGTTCCCATAATCGAGCAAACATGCCCGGCGGCAAGCAACCCATCTAGTTGGCTTTGTTCATCGGAGAAGATCGTTTCAATAGCCGGAGGTACTCGAAACAAAGAAGAAAGAATTGAGAAGTTTGAAAGGCCTTTAGCTTTGGCTGTAGCTACAGTCATTGCATGTATTGGCGCTGTTGTTTCAAATCCAATTGCAAAGAAAATTACCTCTTTATCTGGGTTTTGTTCTGCTATTGTGAGAGCATCGAGTGGAGAGTAAAGCATTTTGATGTTGCCAAACTTAGCCTTTGCAGCCAATAGATCGTCTTTTGTGCCCGGTACGCGCATCATATCTCCAAAAGAAGCAATGATTACAGACGGATTTGCAGCTAATGCAATGGCAGTGTCAATTGTTTCGATTGGAGTAACACAAACCGGACAACCAGGCCCGTGAATCAATTCGATCGATTGAGGTAAAACTTTATCCAATTGATACTTTACAATCGAATGAGTTTGTCCTCCGCATATCTCCATAAGTCGCCACTTGCTTGTCGTTTTCTTATGAATGGCCTCGACCAAAGTATCAAAATGTTTTTTATTTCGGTATTCGTCAACGTATTTCATTAGCAAGTTGGGCTTGTTCTGCCTCAAGAGCTTCGGCAATATCGGCAAAGGTTTGTATTGTAATTAATGCTTCTTCTGTATCTACTTTGCATATCGCCACACCGGCATGAGCAAGGATGTAATCACCTTCTTCTACCTCGATCCACTGCACACAAATATTCTTTTTCACTCCACCAAAGTCGACAGAAGCCATTGTAAAGTCTGGATTTGAAACATCCATTGAAACAACTTTTCCGGGTATAGCTAAACACATAATCTTTATTTTTGGTTATCTACATAGTCGTTGTTGTGTAATATTATTGAAGATACACAGCAACAGTGTGAATATTAAATAAACAATTAGAGAGCAAAAGTGTTTTGTCAATTCAGCTCAACCTTTCTAACCAAATGAATAAATTACATTATACGCTACATATAGAGGGACTTGTACAAGGGGTCGGTTTTCGCCCATTTGTATATAGACTGGCAAAAGAGATGGATCTTTGTGGAAATGTATCGAATCGTACCGATGGTGTCTATATCGATTTAAATGCGTCGTCTGAAGAACTCGATCATTTTATGCATCGTCTAGCTGTAGAAAAGCCGGAAGTTGCATTTATCTATAAAATGAATGTGAGTAAGCCTGAAGAACAAGTTCACTATGACTCATTTGAAATCATGCATAGTCTTGATGCAACATCTCACATAACACAAGTCTCGCCCGATATTGCAGTGTGTGAAGACTGCCTTAGAGATATCCAGACTCAACAGCATAGGCGACGTTATCCTTTCGTAAATTGCACCAATTGTGGTCCTCGATTTTCGATCGTGAAAGCATTACCCTATGACCGGAAAAATACAACCATGCAATCCTTTGCTATGTGCAACCGTTGCGATCACGAATACCACAACGTTTCAGACCGCCGTTTTCATGCTCAGCCTACTGCATGTAACTCGTGTGGTCCTACATATTATATAAATTCTCCCGGTGACTTCTCATATACAGAAATACTTGATCGTTTTTCGGCAGAAATTAATGCAGGTAATCTTGTAGCTGTGCGTGGAGTAGGAGGTTACCATTTGGTTTGTGACGCAACAAATTCTAAAGCTGTGGCCAAACTACGCGCTTTGAAGCAACGTGATAGTAAACCATTCGCGGTGCTGTTTTCATCAATAGAAGCGGCAAAAGCCTATACCTATATCGATAAAGAGGAAGAAGCGTTGTTGTCTTCATGGCGTCGTCCTATCGTATTGTTGAAGCAGAAAAGAGTATTAGCCAAAGGTGTCAATGACGGTTTGGCAACGCTGGGATGTATGTTGCCATCGCAACCTATTCATTTTCATTGGTTCGATCAGCTAAATACCAAAGTTTTAGTAATGACAAGCGGAAATTGCCACTCCGAGCCTATCTACATTGCGCCACATACGGCAGAAGAAAACCTCGCTTCACATGTATCTCTATTCATTCATCATAATCGAGATATTCAAAATAGAGTAGACGACTCTGTTGTTGCATTTGCAGCAAAGAAGCCAGTCGTATATCGTCGGTCGAGAGGTTACGTTCCCGAGCCGCTATTTACACCCAAAAGCATGGATGGCATCGTAGCCTTCGGTGCGGAACTCTGCAATACCTTTGCAGTAGGGAAAGCTAATCAGTTGATCGTAAGTCAGCATATCGGTGATCTTAAGAACTGGGATACATTTGCATTCTATCAAGAGTCGCTGTCTCGATTTACCGAACTCTTTCACATCACACCGCGTGTATTGGCATGCGACATGCACCCCGAGTATTTATCGTCTAAGTTTGCATTGGAATATGCACTTGCAAAGGACCTGCCTCTTATACACGTACAACATCATCATGCCCATGCAGCAGCATGTATGCTCGAACACAAGCTCGACGAAGAAGTGTTGGCAATTATCCTTGATGGCGTAGGATATGGAACCGACGATACAAGTTGGGGAGGAGAAATATTGCGTTGTGATTACAGCAAATTTACACGCTTGGCGCACCTTACACCGATCTCTCTTCCGGGTGGAGATGTTGCTTCGCACGAACCATGGCGTATGGCAGTTGCGTATATGCACGAACTGTTGCCGCAGGCCCAACTACCCGAATCCTTTGTAACACGGGTGGGCGAAAAGCGAATCGGTATGCTGCGAAAGATGATAGATCAACGTATCAATTCGCCTCGATCGTCGGGAGCAGGGCGCTTGTTTGATGCGGTGTCTTCGCTAATTTCTCTTTGTGATATCAATACGTATCAGGCTGAGGCGGCAATCAAACTTGAGCATATTGCCGACAAATCTGTACAGGATCTATATGAAATAGATACAGAGCATCCCTTGGATGCGACTTTGTTATTACAAGGAGTCCTTACTGACATCGAAGAAGGTGTAAGTCCGTCTGTAATAGCAATGAAGTTTCACAATACATTGGCAGAAATGATCTTTCAAATGACTTGTTTCCAGCTTGAGAAAGAGCAACTTCACAAAGTTGTTTTGTCCGGAGGTTGTTTTCAAAATAAACTTCTTCTCGAATTATTGGTTAACAAATATGACAACGCTCAGATTCTTTCGTATTTTCCTGAGCAATACCCTTGCAACGACGGAGCTATATCTATAGGTCAGGCGGCAATCGTTGCTTCTCTTTACCAACATTAATTCATGAACATATGCACGAACTATCCATCGCGATGAGCCTTGTCGATATAGCAAAAGATGAAGCAAAGAAACGAGGTGCAGGGTCCATCACAGAGATCGAATTAGAATTAGGTGAGTTTTGTGGACTCGACTTCGAGTGTTTCAACTTTTCACTCAATGCTGTCCTAACCGGACAAAATTTGGCAAAAACAAAAATAGTATCCAATATAATCGAGGCTGAAATGAAATGTACAGATTGTGGTATTACATTCAGGCCTGATTCTCTTTTTGCAGATTGCCCTACATGCGAATCAAGCAATACGAGGCTATTAAAAGGCGAAGAATTGCGAATAAAATCGTTAGTAATAGATAAAGACAAATAACATTCTTAAAAGTAAAAAACTATGTGCGGAACATGCAGTTGTAGCGATCATTCAAAACATCATCATCATGACCACGATCATGACCACGAACACCATCATCACGATCATGCTCACGAACATGAGCATCACCACCATCATCACGATGCAGACCAAGAACGTGTTGCTGTAGAGATAGAATTGCTTTCGAAGAATAATCAGTTTGCAGAGCGCAATAAGGGTTATTTTGAAGCAAAAGAGATCTGCGCATTCAACATGATGAGTTCGCCGGGATCGGGCAAGACAACATTACTGGAAAAGACCGTATCGATGTTGAAAGACAAGTATTCTATTTGCGTAGTAGAAGGGGATCAACAAACAACCAACGATGCCGATCGTATCAAAGCTGCCGGAGCAAAAGCCATTCAGATCAATACCGGAACAGGGTGTCACCTTGAGGCCGAAATGGTAAACAATGCAGTAAAAGAACTCAAGCCTGCAGATAAATCCTTGTTGTTTATCGAAAACGTAGGTAATCTTGTTTGTCCTGCTATGTTTGACTTGGGTGAGCAATATAAAGTAGTCGTAGTAAGTACGACCGAAGGCGACGACAAACCGTTGAAGTATCCGCAAATGTTTTACAAAGCCGATATTTGTGTGATCAACAAAATAGACCTTGCGCCTTACCTAAAGACGAATATCGAAGTCTTGAAGGCCAATATCCTCAAGGTAAATCATCACTTGCAAATCTTTGAAGTATCGGCCGAAAGTGGTGCCGGCATGGATAAGTGGTGCGACTTTCTTGCAAAGCAAGTAGAGTAAACATAGTGATCATTAAATTTAGTCTTCGTAAAGACTGAATTCATTAATAGTGAAGAGAGAATCGTCAGGTCGGCATCTGACGATTCTCTCTTCATTATGTTTAAATCGTCAGGTGCCGACCTGACGATTCGAAGTATGCATACTTTGTGTTGAAAGTAAACGATAACTTGATCTATTTATCGTAAATATTATGGTTGCTACTATTAACCTCCCTGATAAGCTCGTGTAAGCAATAATATCGTTGTTATTATCACAGTCAAGCACTTTATCAAATAAAAGAACTAAAAGGTTGAAGATGTTGTTTACTATAAGTGCATGTCTGATAGAATGATAAGATAAGATTTCTTGACGGAACTAATTTTTAAACAATATAATATTGTATTAGAATGACTGAATTTGTTTTTTCGTATGGTCCTTTATTATTTATAGCGGTATTATATCTATTCCCTGTAATAATAGGATTGCAGTTGATGAGACGTTATGGTATAAGCTCTGTAAGGGAGAAACTATTCTGGTGTTGTATTTTGGTATTCAAAAGCTATCTAGGACGTATTGGTCTGATGCTGTATTCGAAGAGACGATAATATCGTGATAGTATAGTTTGCTATTTAGAAGAAATATGACAAGAAAGAAGAACACCCCGGCCCTCTTCTGCTTCAGTGCAAAGGAGGGCCGGGGTGTTTATTTATTAGGCATCGAGTTCGATGCGGTATTCGCGTGTGTTTAATTGCTTGAGGTAGCTGCTTAGAAAGCGCCACTCGTTTTCGAGAATCTCACGTCCCAACTGACCGTTGACTTGTACATCGGGGATCAAGTTGTTGCTCAGTAAATGCTCGATCACGTTTTCGGGATAATGTATCAAGATAGAAAGTCCTTTTGTTCGGGCTGCTTCCGGATCATAATGTTCGTTTGTTGAGAAAGCAAGCGCTTCGAGTCCGCTTTCGGTATACGTAACACCCGTTTTTTCGTTGAAGAAGAAAATAGCTCCGTTCTTTATTTCCGACGATAACGTAACTTCATCCTGATTACTGATTACATTATAGGCTAGTTCTGCCTCTTTGCGGTTGCTTGCCAACAAGAAAGGTATGCCTTCTGTCAGGTTTTCGAAGAGTTGCTTTTGCTCTGCTATTAAGTCGCGGTAGTTCGATTCCTTAGCAGTAAGGTTGATCTCCATCGACTCCTCTTCGTTTACATCTTTAGACAGCACCTCCGTATCCGTTTCGGCGATAAAGCCATCTACGATCCAGTAAGTCTCAGCTTGCAAGAAGCTACCCATCGCGATAGGAGGAATGTCATTGACATCGGGGAATGTAGACTTCAGAGCTTTCACAGTTTCTCCGGTAGCAATATGCTTGTAGAAGACAAATTCGCTTTCGTTGCTAACGAGCGTAAATGTTCCGCGAAACATGCGTCCGGTGTTACGAATAAAGTTCTTTACAGTTTCGTTTTTTACCATTTCGGCAAACCACTGCTTGGTAGTTTTATTCAGCAAAACCGGAATGTTATGTAGGTAAAGTAAGTATTCGCTATGGGCAAATACTTCGCGGTCTTCTTGCGATTCGAAGTTTTGCAATACGTCGATGTGGCGAAGGCGTATCTCATCTTCGTTAAAGAAGAACAGATAGCAACCCATGCCAAAGTCAGACAAGCGTTCGCTTATCTCCGTATAGGGAGCATCGTCGTTAAACTCAAGAAGTTCCTGATATTTCGTGTTGATATATACATTCTCAAACTCATCTTCCAGTATCTCGAAGATCACTTCGGCTAGTCGTTCGAGCGCCTCGTTGTAGGGATGAATCAAGGTTTGGAGGGCAAGTCCTCGTGTTTGCATCAAATAGTGCCACAAAAGAAGCTTCACCTCACACAAGTTTAGGTCTCCTTCTTCGTATGGTTCTATACCGCCGTAAAAAGGAACAGCATATGTATTGTTCTCTTTATATATTCTTGCAAATGCTTCAAAAATACCTAGTTCCGACACAATATCTTCAAGATAGCATGTGATATAGATACTCATCCGCTTCAATTCGTCCTTTTGGCCTGTTTCGTCAAAAAGCTCGTTTATGTTGAGTTGGGTTAGTTGAGCATATAGTTTGTTGGCTACCTTTATGTAAGATACATCGATGTCCGAGCTCTCGAAATAAGGGTGATATTTGAGCCAGTCTTGTATCGTAACTAATTGTCCTCTCATTGTAAATAGTTTTTGCAAATATAGATCAAATCTAAGAATCGTACAGCATGTAGAGCCTATAAAGATGCCATAGATAAGCAAACCGCTCTGTCGCAATCGGTAATAAGCGTACAGAGCGGCTTTATTTATACTTTGTGTATTTATTATTTAAACTCCTTGATTTCGGTTTTTACGATACCAATATGAATGAGTTTCTCTTGTTTCGTATCCGTAGTAAAGATCGAGTCTCCATCGAGAGCCATCCCTGCAACCGTGTCAAACTTATATTCGCCCAGGTTGCGCAAGTCGTTCTCTTCCTTATCTTCATCGGTATTGATCCATTTGATGGTATTGTTGCCGGCAAGACAAGCAAAGTTTTCGTACATGCCAAATGCAATCGGAGCAAAAGGAAGCGTGAAGTTGACAATGCGTAAGTTGGGAGCAGAGGTTTCGTTTACCAGTTTCGGGTCGAACGAATACATCTTATTCTCGTATCCGTTGGTTACATACACACGATTATCCTTTCCCAGTGCCATTGCATGCGTATAGTGATAATTCGGATTCAGTTCGCCCGATTTGTTAATCACAGGCATTTCGCCCAGATTGGCAACGGTAAGTTTGAGGGCATCAATCGTGTAAATAGCACGCTTCTCACGAACGAATAATTTATCCTCTGCATACACCATCGCACTAGGGCGGTCTATCATCGACCAAGTACCGTTACCTAGGAAAAACAAAGGTCTCAAAGTGGTATCGTCGTATACATGAATGTAATGTCCTGCCGCTACATAGATGCGTTTGTTTCCTGCAGCAATGGCCAACGGCATTTCATCGAGGCTGCTCTCGAACATCTCATTGCTGATGCGAGTATCTATCTTTCCGATCACGGTTTGCTTCTTCTTATCGAAAAGCCAAACCCCGTAACGCCCCTCTTTCTTATTTGCTACAAACACCGTGTCACCTTTCACACACACAGCGCCCGGCTGCAAGTCGCCCGCATCCCACTTGTCTGTCGTTTCGCTGTCGAGCTTGTGTTGCATAAAGAACGAATAGTAATAGTAGGTAGTATGGTCGGGATATACTTCATTTATCTTTTCGATCACATCGTCGTTGCAGGCCCACGAACAAAGAGCCAGCATGCAAAGAGCTATATATTTTAATGATTTCATATTACAAGGGTTAAGTTACAGGGCTATCGAGCGCACTACGCGTTTGCCTGCATCGTTTATAAACAAACTATTTCGCTTTACGTCCAACTGTTCGGCCTGTCCGAATACCAAGTTGTACATTTCGCCTACATCAGCCGTAAGTATGCCCGAGACAGCGTCGAAGCGGATTACTTGTGGCAACACGCCTACGCGCTCGAACGAAACATACATGTTGTCGTCGTGAAGAGCGATGCCTTTCGGTTTGCGTTCTTTCATGTCAAAAGACTGAACAGGGGCGAATGCCTTCATTTCTTTGATGGTTGAAGGATCGATCACTTGCACCGCACGCTTCTCGTAATCGGTAAAATAAACACACCCGTTTGCAGCCACGGCAGCATCGTATGTGTTGAAGTTGGTATTGTATCCCAACGTTTCGGAATACGAATAGCGGGGAATGCGTTGAAAGTCTTCCGGTGTGATATCTTGCTCATTATACACAACGATACGTTCCTTGTCGCGAACATACAGTTGTCCCTTTGCTACAGCCAGAGCAAATATATGCACCATGCGATAGGTTGAGTTGCCCCAGTTGCCATCGCCTATACGTGTAACGAAGTTGAGCGTTTGTGCGTCGAAAACTTCAATCTTCGAGTTGCGTGTGCCCACGTATACGTATTTGTCAGACACGGCTACGGCCGTAATCATATCATCGAAGAAGTAAGACTTTTCCTTGTATTGCCACTCCGAAAGGGTACGGATATGCTTTTTCTCCTTGATGGAAAAGGCATGCAATTGATAGCGATCTGATTTTCGTTCGCGGTCGATCACAAAAAGAGTGTCTCCTTTCACGGCCGACCCTACAGGCATGAAACCGTTCAGTGTGCCGCCCGGAAGCATCGTTCCGTCAATGGTAATTTCTACTTGCGAAGTATCGGGACGCCAAGCCGTATCCTTGTCGATAGGTGCTACATCGTTGCTACACGACGCAAAGCAAAGTACGCTTAGTGTGAGCAGAATATATTTGTACATATGAAGTTCTTTACTGGTTTTCAAATTCGTTGTTTTCGATTTCGTATTTCGATGCAGCGTAATAGTCGCTTCCGTAGCGGGCACGACTGCGACGCGTACGCATCACATTGCGGGTATAAACCGGCAATTCGCGGCTGCGACTCATCTGTTCATACACATTGCCACAAAGTACGGTCCAGGCATCACCATAGGTCATGTTGCTATCGTGACTGTATCCGAGGCAATGGCCTAGTTCGTGGAAAATGGTGTGTGTAACGCTTTTATCGTCGGCATAATGTTCGAGAAAACACCACTCTGCAAGGCCGAAAGTTTCTCCTCCGCCCAAGCCATTTACTCCGCTTACATGTCCGAAACGCAAGCCCGAATGGTCGATGATGCGTTGGCGCAACTGTTTCGTGTCGATTGGGTTTCCGCTGTTGTCGAGCAAGCGACCTTGCCAACTGTACAATTCGGCCGCGAATGTATCGGTACTGTACATATAGGCCAGATTCAAGGCAATTGCTACCGCCTCGCGCATGTGTGCCGGCAAGATGCGATACGCCCAACTGCCATCTTCGCTGTAGGCCGAGAAGTAAATATTCCAGTCGGGAACGATCTTTTCTAGTTTCTTGTAGTAAGGGTCGTCGCTTGTTATCTTTAGTTTCATTGCATCGGGCGAGATGTACGGATTGGCTTCTATCTCGATCCATTTACCCGATTCTGTTTCGTAAAGCTTGGTAGAGTCGGTAAGCGGAAGTGCAAATGTACTTTGCACGAAAGCAGGAACGGTATCAATCTTTGCTAGTTTGAAGTAACCCGGATATCCCGGAGTTTGTGCCCACACGGTAACGTTCTTTACGGCGATAGGCGAGTAAAGAGCCAAAGCTAATTTACGATCGGAATTAATAGAAACTTGTAGTGGAGCATTGGTCTTGAAGCTGCGTTGCGACGGATCGAAGGATACTTCACCTGCTTCGTCGTCTTTAAACATCTCGATTGTGTTCTGGGCTGTAAATGCTGCGGTGCCTAGTTCGAGTAGTCCGCAATCTTTCTTGTCGAATTCAATTTCTTTGTCTGTCGTGATTACTACTTCGTCGCCACAAGCCGTAAAGATGAATACGGACGAAAGCAGTAATGCGCCCAACAGCACTTGGTTGGTCAGGTGTTTTACTCTCATTTTGTCTTTTTAGGTCGATTAATATGGGGATAAAAATAATGGAAACGACACAAATTGCACCGTTCCAATTGTCTAAATTAATGAAACTTATCAATATTAAGTATTACTAATAAATTCGGGGTATGCGAAAAGTAAGCCTCTTGCAGGCATTGACTAACGATCGTTGTCGTGAGAGTTAAGCTTAGACAGGTACGTGTCTAAGATGTGTACACGGTCGTGACGCATTCTTGTCATATACCTGTCTAAGTTGTACACACGTACGTGTCTAAGCTTAGGTATAATGAAAAAGCCTCTTCTTGCAGCGGAGTAGCAGATCAACGTCCGGCAAAGAAGAGGCTTGAAGTCAATAAGTAATGATATTATCGGTAAAAAGTAGGTCGTTATTATTGTAGTATCCTACAAAAGTTTTGCTTGCCAGTCGGCTTCTTTAAATCCAACAAGAACGGTATCTCCTTTTACAAGGATTGGGCGTTTTACAAGCATCCCTTCCGAAGCAAGCAGGTTGATCAACTCGTCCTTTGGTGCGGTCTTCACAACATCTTTCAAGCCCAACTCTTTGTACTTGGTGCCACAAGTATTGAAAAACTTTTGAATTGGCAATCCGCTCTTCTCAATCCATACGGTTAGTTCTTCCTTTGTCGGATTGGCAGTAACGATATCTCTCGAGTCTGCTTCAATGTTGTTTGCTTTTAGCCACTTCGAAGCCTTTACACAGGTTCCGCATTTAGCGTATTGAACGAATAATGGTTTCATGTTTGTTGTTTTGTTGATTTGATGCGAAGATATAATAAATTCTTTAAATTTGTATCGAGTATAAATTTAAAATAATATCGCTTGTGCGCTTTTGTTTTTATCGTATTGATCCTGAATAAACAACGCATGGATGATAGATCTTAGAACTTTAGCGTGATTGCTGTTTTGATTCGATTACCATAGTTCTTTTCTCGATCATTGTTTTGTCGACGTGCATAGAGGTAGTCCATCGTCCATTCGAAATAGTGG
>CAMTPD010000017.1 GCA_947074265.1 uncultured Porphyromonadaceae bacterium | reverse complement strand
TGCGGACGAGTGACCGGTCTCAGTACTATATCCGTATTTCCAATCTCTTCTATTGAGTTAGCTACAATCCGTCTCGCGCCTTTTGCACCTTCTAATAAAATCAACTCATATTAGGGGTGAATATGAACCGGGTAAGTGAGACTTTGTTTCATGTTTTTTACAACGAAGAAGCAGTCTTCACTCGAGAACAGCGCAGGTTCGCGTATGATAGGAATCGTATGAATCGTAGCGTAGTAGTTAAAACTCTATTTTTACGGCAATCGGATTATGATCTGATAGATATAATCCATTGAGAGTTTCGGAAATAACTCCGTAAGAACTAACCTTTATATTATCAGAAACAAAGACATAATCAATAATGTTGCGTTTTTCTTGATCTAATCGACCGAAGTCGTGAAACGTCCACTCCGGACCGTATACCAGTTGAGCCTTCGTTCTTGAGTCGGTTAAATGATTCGGATTGGTAATGTCGGTGATGATTTTGATCGGCTCTTCTGCTATTGTCGCATTGAAGTCGCCCGTTACAACTACCGGATTACCTTTGCTCAGTTCTTTGGCTTTATCCAATAATAAGTTGGCGCTTTTGCGACGTGCTACTTGACCTTCGTGATCGAAGTGTGTATTCATAAATAGAAACTTCTCTTTGGTTGCTTTATCTTGCATCAACGCCCATGTAACAACGCGTTCGCAAGCGGCATCCCACCCTTTTTTGCCTACAGCATTGATATCTTCTGCTAACCAGAATGTACCGCTATCTAGTATTTTAAATTGATCTTTCTTGTAGAGGATTGCACTGTATTCTCCTTTAGTCTTTCCGTCTTCACGAGCTACTCCGATGGTTGCGTATTCAGGGAGTGCCGATTGCAGATCTTGCAGTTGGTGATGCAATACTTCTTGCGTTCCTACGATGTCTGCATCGTAAAATTTAATTGCATTCGCAGCAAATTCTTTGCGATTACCCCAATTGTGTGGAGCGTCTGAAGGGTTATCATAGCGAATATTGAATGTCATCACATTTAACTGCTCTTTTTGTGCAAATAGAGAGGTGGATAATAGTGCCGAAAGACACATTGTAAGAATCGACTTGATCATCACTAAATGTATTAAGTTAAGATGTTTTTAAGATTAGAGGATACTAAGATAGATGATAATAGGGAGGAATAAAACGATTTGTTTAAAAAGTTAAATGGTTATTTAGCGGATGCTTTGATCTTTTGATCGTATAATAAATGGTACTAGCGTGTTATGTTTTAATCGTTGTATACTCATTTAGATACAAAAAAAGGGATGCCTATTACTAAGCATCCCTTTTTACTAAGCCAGTAAATGACTCTATTTATTCTTCAACAGCTTTCAAATCGACAACATTCTTGCGGTTTGCAAAGATACGATCGAAATCGTCTTTAGCACCAACTACAAGCTTCTCGAATTCGCGTTGTCCTGTACCGGCTGGAATCAAGTGACCGCAAATAACGTTCTCTTTCAAACCTTCCAGTTTATCAACTTTACCGTTGATAGCAGCTTCGTTCAGTACTTTTGTAGTTTCCTGGAACGATGCAGCAGACATAAAGCTTGTTGTTTGAAGTGCCGCTCTGGTGATACCTTGAAGGATCTGATTTGCAGTTGCAGGAACTGCATCACGTACTTCTACAAGTTTCATATCACGACGCTTCAACATACTGTTCTCATCACGAAGTTTACGCGCAGTTACAATCTGTCCTGGTTTCAATGTTTGAGAATCTCCAGCATCTATAACAACTTTCTTGCCCCAGATACGGTCGTTCTCTTCCATGATATCGTGCTTGTCAACAATTTGTGTTTCCAAGAAACGAGTATCACCCGGATCAACAACTTCAACTTTACGCATCATCTGACGTACAATTACCTCAAAGTGTTTATCATTGATTTTTACACCTTGTAGACGGTATACGTCTTGAACCTCATTCACGATATATTCTTGTACTGCTGTAGGACCTTTGATCGCTAGGATATCAGATGGAGTTGTAGCACCGTCTGACAAAGGCATACCTGCACGTACGTAGTCGTTTTCTTGAACAAGGATTTGTTTTGACAATGGAACCATGTACTTCTTAACTTCACCAGTTTTTGAAGTTACAATGATTTCACGGTTACCGCGTTTGATCTTACCGAACGAAACCTCACCGTCGATTTCAGAAACGACTGCAGGATTCGATGGGTTACGAGCCTCGAACAACTCTGTAACACGTGGAAGACCCCCTGTGATATCACCCGCTTTACCTACTGCGCGTGGAATCTTAACAAGTACTTCACCGGCTTTAATCATGCTACCTTCTTCTTTCACTACGTGAGCACCAAGAGGAAGTGCGTATGTTTTTAAGTAACCACCATTGTCGGCGCAAATGTGTGCAGAAGGTACTTTTGTTCTGTCTTTAGATTCGATGATAATCTTCTCTCTAAGACCTGTTGTTTCGTCAGACTCAACCTTACAAGTTACATTGTCGATCAAGCTTTCGAATTGAACTTTACCGGCAACCTCTGATACGATTACTGCGTTGAATGGGTCCCATTCGATGATTACATCACCTTTTTTCACAGTTGCTCCATTGTCGAAGTAGAGTTTAGCACCATAAGGAACAGTGTGTGTTACCAATACGATCTTCGTATTTGGGTCAACGATCCTCATTTCTGCCAAACGGCTTACTACTACCATGTGTTTCTTGCCCAATTCATCTTGTGCATCTACTGCTCTCAATTCATCGATTTCAAGAATACCATCGTATTTTGAAGTTACATTATTTTCTGCTGCAATGTTCGAAGCGATACCCCCAACGTGGAACGTACGTAGTGTAAGCTGCGTACCCGGCTCACCGATAGATTGTGCTGCGATTACACCAACAGCCTCACCTCTTTGAACCAAACGACCTGTTGCAAGGTTACGTCCATAACATTTAGCACAAACACCTTTCTTAGATTCACAAGTCAATACAGAACGTATTTCTACGCGCTCGATTGGAGAGTCTTGAATCTTCTTAGCAATGTCTTCTGTGATTTCCTCACCTGAATGAACAAGTACTTCACCTGTCATTGGGTGCTGAACGTCATGTACAGAAACACGACCAAGGATTCTTTCATATAGAGAAGCAACGATGTCTTCGTTGTTCTTAAGTTCTGTACAAACAAGACCACGTAGTGTTCCACAGTCTTCTTCGTTGATGATCACATCTTGTGAAACGTCAACAAGACGACGTGTTAGATAACCCGCATCGGCTGTTTTCAAAGCGGTATCCGCAAGACCCTTACGAGCACCGTGGGTAGAGATAAAGTACTCAAGTACCGAAAGACCTTCTTTAAAGTTAGAAAGGATCGGGTTTTCGATAATTTGACCACCTTCTGCACCACTCTTTTGAGGTTTAGCCATCAAACCACGCATACCTGAAAGCTGGCGAATCTGTTCTTTCGAACCACGGGCACCAGAGTCAAGCATCATGTAGATTGAGTTGAAGCCTTGGTTATCGCTCGAAATCTGTTTCATCAAGATGTTAGACAGTTTCGAGTTAACGTGTGTCCACGTATCAATGATTTGGTTGTAACGTTCGTTGTAAGTGATGAAACCCATGCTATAGTTAGCAAGAATTTGTTCAACTTCTTCGTAACCTTCTTTTACCAATTCATCTTTTTCTTCTGGGATAATTACGTCGGCAAGGTTGAATGACAAACCACCCTTGAACGCCATTTGATAACCCAAATCTTTAATATCATCCAAGAATTGCGCTGTACGAGCTACACCACAAACTTTAATAACATTACCGATGATGTCACGAAGTGATTTCTTTGAAAGAATTTCATTCAAATAACCTACTTCTTTTGGTACGAATTGATTTACAATAATACGACCTACAGAAGTCTCAATCAAATGATTGATAAAGTTACCGTTTTCATCAACATCGTGAACATATACTTTCACCGGAGCATGGATCGAAACTTTTTTCTCGTTATAAGCGATCATTGCCTCTTCATGTCCGTAGAAAATAAGACCTTCACCCATTGCACCCGGACGCAACTTTGTAATATAGTAAAGACCAAGTACCATGTCCTGAGAAGGAACGGTAATCGGTGCACCGTTGGCAGGGTTAAGGATATTGTGAGATCCAAGCATCAACATCTGTGCCTCTAATACAGCTTCGTTACCAAGTGGCAAGTGAACCGCCATCTGGTCACCGTCGAAGTCGGCATTGAAGGCCGAACATGAAAGTGGGTGTAGCTGAATTGCTTTACCTTCAATCATTTTAGGTTGGAAAGCCTGAATACCTAAACGGTGAAGAGTCGGGGCACGGTTGAGAAGAACTGGATGTCCTTTCATTACGTGTTCTAGGATATCCCATACAACAGGCTCTTTACGGTCAACGATCTTTTTCGCTGATTTTACTGTTTTTACGATACCACGCTCAATCAATTTACGAATGATAAATGGTTTGTAAAGCTCAGCAGCCATGTTTTTAGGAATACCACACTCATGCATCTTAAGTTCAGGACCTACAACGATTACCGAACGAGCAGAGTAGTCGACACGTTTACCCAACAAGTTTTGACGGAAACGACCTTGCTTACCTTTCAAGCTATCAGAAAGTGATTTCAACGGACGATTAGCGTCTGTTTTAACTGCACTTGATTTTCTTGAGTTGTCAAACAATGAGTCTACCGCTTCTTGAAGCATACGTTTTTCGTTACGCAAGATAACTTCAGGAGCCTTGATCTCGATCAATCGTTTCAAACGGTTGTTACGAATGATAACACGACGATAAAGGTCATTCAAGTCAGAAGTAGCGAAACGACCACCATCAAGAGGTACAAGAGGACGAAGTTCTGGTGGAATAACAGGAACAACCTGTACTACCATCCACTCCGGACGATTGCGACCTTTAGATGCACGGAAAGATTCAACAACTTGAAGACGTTTCAACGCTTCGTTTTTACGTTGTTGAGATCCATCTGTACTTGCACGGTGACGAAGTTCGTATGAAAGAGTGTCTAGATCTAGACGAGCCAACAATTCATAGATTGCTTCTGCACCGATTTTAGCGATGAATTTATTAGGGTCGTTGTCATCAAGCATTTGATTTTCTCTTGGAAGCGTATCTAAAACTTGTAGATATTCTTCTTCTGAGATTAGATCATATGCAGATACGCCTTCAGCTGTACCAGCTTGAATAACAACGTAACGTTCATAGTAAATAATAGAATCAAGTTTCTTTGTAGGAATACCTAACAAATAACCGATTTTATTAGGAAGTGAGCGGAAGTACCAGATGTGAGCTACAGGCACAACAAGGTGAATGTGTCCCATACGTTCACGACGTACTTTCTTTTCTGTAACTTCCACACCACAACGGTCACACACAATACCTTTGTAACGAATTCTCTTATACTTTCCACAGTGGCATTCGTAGTCACGAACCGGACCAAAAATACGTTCGCAGAAAAGACCGTCACGTTCAGGTTTATAGGTACGATAGTTGATTGTTTCCGGCTTTAATACCTCACCACTTGAGTTTTCCAAGATTTCCTCAGGTGAAGCTAAACCGATTGATATTTTGGTAAAGTTACTCTTTATCTTAGTTTCTTTTCTAAAAGCCATATTATTTGTTTATAAAGAGTTATCTGATATATAAGAGGACAAGCCCTTTTTCAGAGCTCATCCTCAAAATCTATAAGAATTAATCAAGTGAGATACTTAAACCAAGACCTCTAAGTTCGTGCAACAACACGTTTAGAGATTCCGGAATACCAGCTGGTGGCATTGGTTCACCCTTAACGATTGCTTCATAAGCTTTAGAACGGCCAACAACGTCGTCCGACTTAATTGTAAGGATTTCTTGTAGGATGTGAGCAGCACCGAATGCTTCAAGTGCCCAAACCTCCATCTCTCCGAAACGCTGTCCACCAAATTGTGCTTTACCACCTAGAGGTTGTTGCGTAATCAAAGAGTAAGGACCAATAGAACGTGCGTGCATCTTATCATCGACCATGTGACCAAGTTTAAGCATGTACACAACACCCACTGTTGCCGGTTGGTCAAAACGTTCACCAGTTCCACCGTCATACAGGTAAGATTTACCATAACGAGGTACACCAGCTTTGTCTGTCCATTCGTTCAAGTCATCAATACTAGCACCATCAAAGATAGGAGTAGCAAACTTCAAATTTAAGTTTGTACCTGCCCATCCAAGAACAGTTTCAAAAATCTGACCAAGGTTCATACGAGAAGGTACACCTAGTGGATTCAAACAGATATCTACTGGAGTTCCGTCTTCCAAGAATGGCATATCTTCTTGACGAACGATTTTCGATACGATACCTTTGTTACCGTGTCGACCCGCCATCTTATCACCAACTTGGATTTTACGTTTCTTAGCAATGTAAACTTTTGCCATTTGAACGATACCTGTTGGTAACTCGTCACCGATAGTCAAATCGAACTTTCTACGACGCAAGTCAGAATCAAGTTCTTTATATTTCTTCAAATAATTCAAGATAACTTGCTTGATAAGCTCGTTCTTGTGGTTATCTGTAGTCCACTTACTCACTTGGATTGCATTATAATCCAATTCGCTCAATGCTTTGTGAGAGAACTTAGCACCCTTAGGAATAATCTCGGTGTTCATATAATCTTTCACACCTTGAGAAGTCTTACCAGAAGTAAGGATTACTAACTTATCAATAAGGGCCACTTTTAGTTCGGCCATCTTAGTTTCATACTCTTCATCAAGTTTAGGAAGAATAGCCTTGTCTGAAAGACGTGACTTTCTCTTCTTAACAGCTTTAGAGAAAAGATTTGTTCCGATAACAACACCATTTAGAGATGGAGAAGCTTTCAATGAAGCATCTTTCACATCACCGGCTTTATCACCGAAGATTGCACGAAGAAGTTTCTCTTCTGGAGAAGGATCAGATTCTCCTTTAGGAGTAATCTTACCGATAAGAATATCACCCGGACGGATTCTAGCACCCACACGAACAATACCTCTTTCATCAAGATCCTTAGTAGCCTCTTCGCTAACGTTAGGAATATCAGAAGTAAGCTCTTCCATTCCTCGTTTTGTTTCACGTACTTCAAGAATATACTCGTCAACGTGAACAGAAGTAAAGATATCCTCACGAACCATACGCTCGTTCAATACGATCGCATCCTCGAAGTTATATCCTTTCCAAGGCATATATGCAACACGAACGTTACGTCCTAGTGCAAGTTCACCTTGTTGAGTAGAATAACCTTCAGTTAAGATTTCACCAGCAACTACACGCTGACCTGTACGACAAATAGGACGTAAGTCAACAGTTGTACTTTGGTTCGTTTTTCTAAACTTAGGAATATTGTATGTTTTAACTGAATCCTCGAAGCTTACAAACTCCGCGTCTTCAGATCTGTCGTATTTAATCTTAATGCATGTAGCATCTACAAATACAATTTCACCTTCACCTTCAGCTGCAATCTGAGTACGAGAATCGCTAACCAATTGTCTTTCGATACCTGTACCTACAATTGGAGCATCAACTCGCAACAATGGAACTGCCTGGCGCATCATGTTAGATCCCATCAATGCACGGTTGGCATCATCATGCTCAAGGAAAGGAATCAAAGAAGCTGCGATAGAAGCAATCTGCGTAGGAGAAACATCCATCAAGTTAACTTCATCTGGAGTTACAAGTGGGAAGTCACCTTCTTGTCTTGCTTTTACGCGAGAACGGATAAATGTACCATCGTTATTGATAGGTGCATTACCTTGCGCAATGATTTGCCCTTCTTCTTCTTCTGCAGTCAAATAATCAATACCTTCTGTCGTAACATCTACAACACCATTCGTAACTTTACGATAAGGAGTGATGATGAAACCTAAGTCATTGATTTTTGCATATACACAAAGAGATGAGATCAAACCGATATTTGGACCCTCAGGAGTCTCAATAGGACACAAACGGCCATAGTGAGTATAGTGAACGTCACGAACCTCGAAACCTGCACGCTCTCTTGAAAGACCACCAGGTCCAAGAGCAGACATACGACGCTTGTGAGTAATCTCAGCAAGTGGGTTAGTTTGGTCCATGAACTGAGACAATGCATTCGTTCCGAAGAATGAATTAACAACCGAAGAGATTGTTTTTGCATTGATCAAATCAATCGGAGTAAACACCTCGTTGTCACGTACGTTCATACGTTCGCGAACAGTACGAGCCATACGAGCAAGACCTACACCAAATTGGTTATAAAGTTGCTCACCTACAGTACGTACACGACGGTTACTCAAGTGGTCGATATCATCAACAATCGCTTTAGAGTTGATCAACTCAATTAGATATTTGATGATTTCGATAATATCTTCTTTGGTAAGAACTTTTACATCGGCGCTCGTTGTCAAATTCAACTTTCTGTTGATTCTGTAACGACCTACTTCACCTAAATCATATCTCTTATCAGAGAAGAAAAGATTAGTAATAACTTCGCGTGCACTTGCTTCATCAGCAGGTTCCGCATTACGAAGTTGGCGATATATATAAAGAACAGCCTCTTTTTCAGAGTTACTTGGATCTTTTTGTAGCGTGTTGTAAATAATCGCGAAATCAGAAGAGTTCAAATCTTCTTTGTGAAGAAGGATATTTTGAACACCTGATTCAAGGATTGCTTCGAGATGATCAGCATCAAGAACAGTTTCTCGATCAATGATCACTTCATTACGTTCAATTGAAACTACCTCACCTGTATCTTCATCTACAAAGTCTTCCACCCAAGTCTTCAAAACGCGGGCTGCAAGTTTTCTGCCAAGAAGTTTCTTAAGATTAGTTTTATTCACCTTAACCTCTTCGGCCAAGTTGAATATCTCAAGAATGTCTCTATCACTCTCAAAGCCAATCGCTCTAAGAAGTGTTGTTACCGGAAGCTTTTTCTTTCTATCGATGTAAGCATACATCACATTATTGATGTCGGTAGCAAACTCGATCCACGAACCTTTAAAAGGAATAATACGTGCAGAATAAAGCTTAGTACCGTTGGCGTGAGTACTTTGTCCGAAGAATACACCAGGTGAACGATGCAACTGCGAAACAACTACACGTTCAGCCCCGTTAATAACGAAAGTACCCCTATCCGTCATATAAGGAATAGGCCCCAAATACACATCCTGAATCACTGTATCGAAATCTTCGTGATCAGGATCTGTACAATACAGTTTTAATTTAGCCTTCAAAGGAACGCTATATGTAAGGCCTCTTTCGATACACTCATCTATCGAGTAGCGAGGAGGATCAATGTAGTAGTCAAGGAACTCCAACACGAAATTGTTACGAGTATCTGCAATTGGAAAATTTTCTGCAAATACCTTATACAACCCCTCGTTATTTCTTTGTTCCGGAGGAGTATCTAGTTGAAGAAAGTCTTTAAATGACTTTAATTGTACTTCGAGAAAATCCGGATATTGTAGTGGGAATTTAACCGAAGCAAAATTAATTCTTGGGTTTACAGCTGTTGAAGACATCTATTCAGAAATTAATTGAACTTAATGAAACTATAGACACAAAAAGGTTAAGAATCTCCGAAACGAAGATT
This sequence comes from uncultured Porphyromonadaceae bacterium, assembly GCA_947074265.1. Classification (GTDB taxonomy): domain Bacteria; phylum Bacteroidota; class Bacteroidia; order Bacteroidales; family CAMTPD01; genus UBA12018. The sequence goes on along the minus strand of CAMTPD010000017.1, from coordinate 2,227 downwards.
CTTAACCAAATTACCTGCGTTACAGGTTATATTATTTAAGTTCAACCTCTGCGCCAGCTTCTACTAGAGAATTTTTCAACGCTTCAGCTTCTTCTTTGCTTACACCTTCTTTGATGTTACATGGAGCACCATCAACGATATCTTTAGCTTCTTTCAAACCAAGACCTGTAAGTTCTTTAACAAGTTTAACGATAGCTAATTTGTTAGCACCAGCTGCTTTCAACACTACGTCGAAAGAAGTTTTCTCAGCTGCAGCTTCAGCAGCAGGAGCAGCAGCAACAGCAACAGCTGCAGCAGCAGGTTCGATACCGTACTCGTTCTTAAGGATTTCAGCAAGTTCGTTAACTTCCTTTACGGTCAAGTTTACTAATTGTTCTGCAAAAGCTTTCAAATCTGCCATTTTTGTATGATTTTAATGATTTACTAATCTAGTTATATGAATAAATTATCTTTCTGCAAGAGTTGTTAAAACTCCATGAATTGTCTGTCCACCTGATGATAGAGCTGAAATAACGTTCTTCGCTGGAGATTGAAGCAACATAATAACGTCGCCAATAAGTTCCTCTCTGCTCTTGATGTTTACTAGTGCGTCTAATTGATCAGCACCAACGTAAACACATTCTTGAACGTAAGCCGCTTTTAATTCAGGTTTACCAGCTTCTTTAGCGAACGCTTTGATCAATTTAGCCGGAGCGTTTGCTGTTTGTGAGAACATCACAGCTGTATTGCCTTTCATAGCTGAAACTAGTCCAGAGAAATCTCCTTCAATAGTTCCTAGAGCTTTTTCAAGCAAAGTGTTCTTTACAACCATCATCTTCACCTCACTCTTGAAACACTCTCTTCTAAGTGCTGACGTTTTCTCTGCGTTTAAAGCATCGATGTTTGTCAGATAGAAGTTACCGTATTCCTGAATGGTTGAAGCAATTTGTTCTATAATAGCACTTTTTTCTTCCTTTCTCATAACTTCTCAATTGTTTTAATTTTCTTCAACTGATTTAGGGTCAATTTTGATACCCGGGCTCATAGTACTTGAAAGAAAGATGCTCTTAATATATGTACCTTTAGCAGCTGATGGTTTAAGTTTAATAAGCGTAGAAACGAATTCCTTTGCATTATCACGGATTTGATCTTCTGTGAATGAAACTTTACCGATTGAAGCGTGAACGATACCAGTTTTGTCAACTTTGAAGTCGATTTTACCTTGTTTCACTTCTTTAACCGCGTTACCAACTTCGTTAGTAACTGTTCCACTCTTTGGGTTTGGCATCAAACCACGAGGACCCAAAACGCGTCCAAGAGCACCAATCTTACCCATGATTTAAGCCATTGTGATGATAACATCGATATCAGTCCAACCACCTTTAATCTTGTCGATATATTCGTCCAACCCTACATAGTCAGCGCCAGCAGCAAGTGCTTCAGCTTCCTTGTCAGGTGTACATAATGCAAGAACCCTAACCTGCTTACCTGTTCCGTGAGGTAGTGAAACCACACCTCTCACCATTTGGTTAGCTTTACGTGGGTCAACACCTAGACGCACATCAACATCAACAGAAGAATCAAACTTTGCAGTTGTGATTTCTTTTACCAATGCAGAAGCTTCTTTAAGTGTATAAGATTTCCCAGCTTCAATTTTGCCTAAAGCTAACTTTTGATTTTTTGTAAGTTTACTCATTCTAATTGAAGTTTATTAATTTAACTCCGGGAATTCTCCTTTAACGGTGATACCCATACTTCTAGCTGTACCAGCAACCATAGTCATAGCTGACTTCAGTGTGAAACAGTTCAAGTCTACCATTTTGTCTTCAGCGATAGCTTTCACCTGATCCCAAGTAATTTCTGCGATCTTTTTACGGTTTGGCTCTGCAGATCCACTCTTAGCCTTTGTTACTTCTAACAATTGAATAGGCACAGGAGGAGTCTTAACAACAAAGTCGAAAGACTTGTCAGCATAGTAAGTAATTACCACAGGTAAAATCTTACCAGCTTTGTCCTGAGTTCTGGCATTAAATTGCTTGCAAAACTCCATAATGTTAATACCCTTAGAACCTAAAGCAGGTCCAACAGGGGGAGAAGGATTTGCTGCCCCTCCTTTAATCTGCAATTTGATTTGTCCAGCAACTTCTTTAGCCATTTTTCTAAAATTTTAGATTATAACACGTAACTAAAGAGGTAATTAAACCCGTTAAAATCGGTTCGCGTTTCTTTTTAGTGATAGAACCTGTCA
>CAMTPD010000016.1 GCA_947074265.1 uncultured Porphyromonadaceae bacterium | reverse complement strand
TAGACCAAGTTTTTAATCTCAAAATCAATCGTCGCTATAGTGCCATGTATGCATGTCCGCTTTGTGGACCTACACGAAAAAAGAAGAACGAAAAAACCTTGCGCTGGTATGTAAGCGATAAGGGTGGTTCGGGATTTTGCCATCATTGCAGAGAATGGTGCCACGAGGTCGTAGAGGAATGGAAGAAGGAACAGTTCAACAAGCAAGCAACCGCTCCTACCCATTTGCCGCCTCAACAGCCTACAGATCAGCAACCGGTGCTTACCGCTGCCGAGTGCGACAAGCGAATCAAAGCGAAGTATCCGCCTGCCCGTCGTACGCTGAGCCGTAAAGCCATCGCCTGGCTCCAAGGGCGGGGCATCAGCAGCGAGGTGGCCACAGAGATGGGGGTGTTTAGTGCCATAGGCAAAGACAACCAAGAGATGATCGGCTTTGTGTACCGACAAGACGGCTTAGAGTACAACATCAAATTTCGTTTTCTCGATAAAAAGGGCTTTTTCTTTGCCCTTGCCCACACGCCCAAGCTTGTATACAATGCCGATGCGCTGGGTACCGAAAAGTCGGTGATCGTAACCGAGGGCGAGATGGATGCATTGGCTTTTAAGCAGGTAGGTGCGCACAATGTGATTTCGCTCCCCTTTGGCGCGGCGGGCGATCAGGAAGGCTGGATGCAGATGCATGCAAACAAATTGGAGGCTACCGAACATTTCTTTCTGGCGGTAGACACCGACGAAGCGGGCGACGCGCTGCGCCAGACGCTGCTCGACAGGTGGGGGTATTACCGATGCAGCATCATCACGTTCGACGACCAAAAAGATGCCAACGACTTGCTGATAGCTCAAGGCGAGCAAGCCCTTATCGAAGCTAAAATACAACACACGAAATTGATTTACAACTCTCCGAGTGCAACGAATATGCGTAGCAAGCTCGACGAGTTTATGGCGTATTTCAAAAACGGTGGCATGAAGGGCGAGAAGTTGGGATTTGCTCCGCTAGATGAGATTGCCAGTTGGCGCACGGGCACGTTGGCTCTTATCTGCGGTATTCCCAGTCACGGCAAATCGGGTTTTCTCGACTTTCTGATGATGCTGCTCAACCTACAGTTGGACTGGAAGGCGGCTATCTACAGTCCCGAGAATCATCCCGACGTACACCACGCCAGCAAAATGGTTTCGATGCTCACCGGCAAGCAGTTTAACGAAGAACACATGTCGAGCGAAGAGTGCCAAACGGCCTTCTTCAAGGTGTGTGATCAGTTTATTTTTATCACTCCCACACTTACCAACCTCAAGGATATTCTCGAGGCGATAGCACTAGAGGTAAAGCACAACGGAGTCAAGGTAGCGGTGATAGATCCGTTCAACGCGATCAGGATCGATCGCGACGCGATGGGCAAGGAGACCGATATGATCAACATCGCTCTCGACGAAATTCACCGCTTTGCCCGACTGCACGACATCTTGTTTTTCGTCGTGGCTCACCCCCGCAAAATGGATACACCGTATGCCGATCAGCAAAAAGGCTACACTTATAGGCGGGGCAAATACAAGGGGGCCAACGAAGAGAGTGGGTTGACTCCCGCAACGGGCAAGCAACGTCGCATGCCGGTGTTTCGGGTGCCTCACCTCTACGATGTAATGAACTCGTCGAACTTCTACAACCACATCGACTACGGTATCATCGTGTATCGCGACTATTCGGAGCAAGGCGGATTTGGGCAGAAAGTAGACATCATTTTCGAAAAGCTCAAGTGGGTAGAGATTGGTGCTCCGGGTGCTTGCACACTCGACTTTAACGTTACCACCAATCGCTACGAAGACCCCTCGGGCGATACCAACGAGCCCAATATCTCGTGGTTGTAATGCTCTGCAGTGTGCAGATCAGGGCTCACCCAGGTAGTGCACCATACAGCCTACCATCTTGGGCGAAAGGAGTTTTTGTCGAGGCTTCCAGCCACATTCTTCGAGTGCAGAGCGGAGTCCGCGCGTTTCGCGAATCCACTTGCTCAGCGTCTTCGAGGCTGTCTCCGGAGCACAGTCGGCACAATAGAGCATGGCCAGTTCCTGAAAGGCGTAACTTTTGCATACAAAGGCGGTTTCGGTGCTATACATCGCTGATTTTTCCATGACATTTGTCGTATTTAAGGGAGCATTTTGCCCGATATTTTTCTCTTAAATATACAAATTAAACGGTTATAATACAAACATTTACACCTTTAAAAGATTGTTCTCATCGAAGAGGAATTGCTTCTTCGATGAGAACGTTTTTGCATCTCCATCGAAAACAGTTTTTCGTTTTCAATGAAGAGAATATCGATTATTTAACTACTTTTGCCAAAGCAAGATCGCATTTTCTAAAATCCCCCAAAAAAACATATCGGCATTTATGATCAAACTTCGCTGCGTTGTAGAGCACATCACATATCAAAACTCCGAAAACGGATACTCGGTCATGAAGGTCAACGTAAAAGGACACAAACATCCGGTTACGCTAGTTGGCAGTCTGCTCGAAGTACCTGTAGGCAGTACCCTGCTCTGCGATGGCGACTGGAAGGTGGATAAGAAATACGGCTCTCAGTTTGTGGTAGAGTCGTGGCAGGAAGAGATGCCGGCCACCATCCTGGGGATTGAAAAATACCTGGGTAGCGGACTGGTCAAAGGCATTGGCCCTGCTTTTGCGAAGCAGATTGTGCGTCAGTTTGGCGTCGAAACCATCGAGGTGATCGAAAGCGATATACAGCGACTACACGAAGTGCCGGGTATTGGCGATAAACGAATCGAACAGATTCGCGTAAGCTGGGAAAAGCAAAAGGATATCAAAAACGTGATGCTTTTCTTACAAGGGCATGGCGTGAGCACAACCTACGCGGCCAAAATATACCGTCAGTACGGCAAAGAGAGCATCGACAAGGTGAAGGGTAATCCGTATGTACTGGCCGATGATATCTGGGGTATCGGTTTTAAAACGGCCGATGGGATTGCCTCTAAACTGGGCTACGAAAAGAACGACTTGCGCCGTTGTCGCAGTGGTATTCTGTACACGCTGAATCAATTGGCAAACGACGGACATGTGTATGCCGAGGAGGAACAGTTGATCAAGTCGGCTTGCGAACTACTCGAGGCAGATCAGGAGGCTATTGCCGCGGCTTTGGCTCAGATGCTTGCCGATGAGGATTTGATGTGTGAAAACGAGGCGATTTACCTGCCTGTTTTTTATCACTCGGAATGTGGCACGGCCAAACGACTCGAGGCTCTTTTTACGGCTCCGGGCAACGACAAGAAACAGCCTTCGTTCAACTTGGAGGCGATTACCAAAGAGACGGGCATCGAATACGACGATGTGCAGATTGCTGCCATTAAGCAGGCGGTGGATTCGAAGGTGATGGTACTGACCGGCGGACCGGGTACGGGTAAAACGACTACGACGCAGGGGATTATCGCGGCTCTGAAAACGGCCGGACTGGATATTCGACTGGCGGCACCTACGGGTAGAGCTGCCAAACGCATGAGCGAGGCTACGGGCATGGAGGCAAAAACGATTCACCGATTGCTGGAGTTCAGCCCCATGGATGGCTACAAACGCAACGACGACAATCCGCTCGAGGGCGACGCGCTGATCGTAGATGAGTGTTCGATGATCGACATTGTACTGATGAACAGTCTGATGAAGGCGATTCCGCCGGGTATGCGCTTGATTCTGGTGGGCGACATCGACCAGTTGCCAAGTGTGGGCGCGGGCAATGTGCTGCGTGATATCATCGACTCCGAAAGGATTCCGGTGATTCGCCTGATTCGCATTTTCCGTCAGGCGCAATCGAGCCGTATTGTGATGAGCGCGCATGCGATCAATCAGGGTAAACTGCCCGACTTGAGCAATGGCAAAGAGACCGACTTTTTCTTTATCAAGGCTGAAGATCCTACCGAGGTTGTGAATAAGATTGTGGAGCTGGTGAAGGACAGACTTCCTTCGGCCTACAAGATGCCGACGAGCAAAATTCAGGTACTTACGCCGATGCAACGGGGCGTGGTGGGCGCGGCAAACTTGAATGTGATGCTACAGAGTGCGCTGAATCCTTCCAAAGAGGGACTGAATCGTGGTGGCTATATGTTTTGCAAGGGCGACCGCGTGATGCAGGTACGCAACAACTACGACAAGAATGTCTTCAACGGCGACTTGGGTTATGTGGTTGATGTGGATTTGGAAGAGCGAACGCTTACGGCCAACTTCGACGACAACCTCGTGGAGTATGAAGTGTCGGAGCTCGACGAACTGTCGCTGGCTTATGCTACCACCATTCACAAATCGCAGGGATCGGAGTATCCCATCGTGGTGATGCCGGTGCTGATGAATCACTTCGTGATGCTGCAACGCAACCTGATCTATACAGGTATCACGCGTGCCAAAAAGATTTGTGTGTTGATAGGTACGGCAAAAGCCCTCGCCTATGCCATTCGCAACATGGCGGTGCTCAAGCGCAACACCAAACTAAAAGAACGACTCAATCCGGCCCTGGCCGATTAAGATATAAGCACGTTTGAGAATTGAATTAACGTGTTTTCCATGGTAAAAAAACTTGATTTTAGTGACCTCTGCTCGTCGTGAGACGCGCAGAGGTTTTTTTTACATCGTTTACAAACTTATATTCTTACGTGATTGTTTTATGATTGATAACTGATTTATCAATTTAATAATCATTGAGATGTCACAAGAACTAAGTAAAGATCCTGTTTTTGACGGTATTGGTTATGAACCGTCTTTGTATTCACGCTCTATGTTTGTTCCCCTCAAGACCAACTATGATTTTACAGTCTATCCGGAAGCCAATAAGGATAAAAACAAAAAGATACTCGTAGTATGTACGGAAGAGAAGTATCTGACAATGGCAAATGGAAAGAAGTTTTCTACCGGAAACCATCCTGTCGAAACATTCGTTCCGATTCTTCATTTTGAAGCTGCCGGTTTTGAAGCCGAAATTTATACCCCTACGGGCAAAGAAGTACAACTCGAAATGTGGGCTATGCCTACCGAAGACGATGCCGTAAAAGGAATAATAGATAAATACAAAACACAATTGACGCATCCGAAGAGTCTGCATAGTTTTGTTGCCAATAAGATGATGTCTGATCATGAATATGCAGCTGTATTCATTCCGGGCGGACATGGAGCTTTGATTGGTCTGCCTGCAAATGAAGACCTGAAACAAGTGATTGACTGGGTATTGAAAGAAGATAAATTTATGCTAGCTATTTGCCATGGACCGGCGGCTTTATTATCGGGAGCTTTGCACGAATCGCCGGATAAATACCCATTAAAAGGATACAAAATGAAATCATTCCCCGATGCTATTGACAAACAACTTCCATCGATCGGATACGTACCCGGTGATTTACCTTGGTATTATGGCGAAAAGATAAAAGCATTGGGTGTTGAGATTTTAAACAATGATATCAGTGGAGCTTGCTATACCGATCGCAAACTACTTACCGGCGACAGTCCGCTAGCAGCAAATGCATTCGGTAAAATGTGTGCAGAAGCTCTGTTGAAATAATCTTATTTGCAGATCATTTCTCGATATTAAGATAACGGATATTTTAGTGTTTCAAGGGAACAGGATACGTCTATTCAAGTTAGACAATGCCTGTTCCCTTTGTTTTTTTCTTATTTCACGATCGTTTATTCGCAATTACGGCAGTTGACGCACGTTGACGGATTAGAGGCTTCTCTCCTGCCCTATCTTCGAACTGTAATCAAAAAACAACATGTTCAACAACTAAAAACGTAAAAGTTATGGCATTGAAGTACAAAACCGTATTGCGCAAAAACATGCACAAAGATGCGCCGGCAGATTCGAAATTGGTATACGGAGCGACCAAGTCGGCAGGTAAATACACCCTTGATCAGATGAGCAATGATATCAGCGATGTGAGCACTGCTAGCGAAGGCGACATCCGATTGGTGATTTGCGGAATGGTGCAGATGGTGAAAAAAGCTTTGCTTCGCGGCGAAACAGTGGTGATAGATGGATTCGGAAATTTCCAACTCAAAGCCGGCAGTACCGGAGTGGCTACCGAAGAGGACTTTAAGGTGCATTTGATGAAACGCCCCAACCTGGTGTTTCGCCCGTCGCTATCGATGCAAGTAATCAGAGATCAGGCAAAGTTTGAACTGATCGAAACGGTTGGTAAATCCGTAGAATGCGACAAGCCTCACACAATAGACTAATCGAATGATGTTATAAAACTGTGATACCATGAAAAAGAATCCGTTTACTTCTAAAAAAACCAAGTTTGTAAAGCAGCTTTTTGAGGCGGCTTGCGAGGCGGCAAAGGCGTTCGACTTGAATCCGTCTATCATCTTGGCTCAGGCTGCAATTGAATCGGGATGGGGAGAAAGCTCCATGGCTACAACGTGCAACAATTACTTCGGAATCATTGCTTGCGGTAAACCCAACAACTATTGGCATGGTGGTAAAAGCAAAACAACAAGTAGAGGTCTTTGCTTTCGCCGATATGCTACGCCCGTAGATAGCTTTATGGACTATGGCAGATTGCTCCGTGTGCAATACCCGAGAGAGGCCGAGCTATCGTTCTATCCCGAAAGTTTTGCGCAAGCCATCTCCTACAGTGCCTACATCAGCGAAACCAATGGCGACGACAGACCTCGCTACCGCAAAATGTTGATCAGCATCGAACAAGACATCCGCGAAATCATCAAAGCCGAAGATCTGCTCATCATCGACTTTCGAAAAGAACCGGCTGCATCGGGCTGCTCCCACAACGAAGCGGCGTAATGAAACAATAACCTGGCGTAATGTAGACAACAACGCTCTTTATTATCGATCTTGAATATTCACCATTAAAACAACATCGCATGAAAAAACTAAAATCAGTTCTCGAACTCATCTGGGCCCTACTGGGTCTCTTCCTCGGACGCTGCCCCAAATCGCGCCCTCCCGACAAATGCCCGATAATCTAGATTTAATAAACAAGAGGGAATAAATATTTATTCCCTCTTGTTTATTAAGTACCGAACTCAACTCACTAATACAAGTATCTCACTCCTCGATTAATGTATATGTTCTTTTTGCAACGGCTGATTACAGAATTCGCAGTAATCTGATTTATTATACTCTTTTTCATAACTCTCAATTTCTTGCACACATGCTGATGTTACAAACAACATGCATAAAAACAGAAACGTTTTCATCACATTAAAGACTTTAATAAACACTATGATAAAACTACATTATTAGACATGTTAATTACAATGAATAACATGTAAGACAGATAACCCTAAAGCTACAATCAGTAAAATAGCTCTAATGGAATACATATCATCATCTAGTTTAATCAATATCCGTTAAACGGATATACTGTTTCAATCGTATAATTATTTGAGTGTTTCTATAAACCAGTAGCTACTAATAATAACACCTAACACTCATCCTTTGTTGTATCAACCTTATTTCCAACACATACCACCTTACTACAAACTAAAACCCAGATAATATCTAAATATAAAATCTGATCGTATAGTTAGAAAACGATGGCAAAAACACGAATCTTCTTCTAAACAAAAACAATGTGCTTCTTTTGTGGTTTTATTGATAAAATAAATCAACAATGAAAAAAGTTCTAGCTTCATTATTCATATTAGGAACAGGGTTTCTAATGGGATGCTCAACACCAACGCTTATTAACAGTCACGTATATCAAAATCAAAACTTATCCGTTATACAAACCTATCGTATTGTGAAACCTTCGGAAGGTGCTTTGCCTGCTCCGATGACACAAACCGAATACGATTACATTGCAAGTGCGATACGTACACAAATGAATGAACGAGGTTATAGCGAATCTGAATCATCTAATTACATGATCAACTTTGGCTTGACTAGTAAAATAAAAGCATCTAATTATTTTGTTCCGGGCGAGCAACCGCTAGCTGCTTATTTGGGTAGCTATATTTATCCACGCAATAACTATTGGCCTTATTATTATCAAAATGGCAACACAGTAACCGAAGTTTACCGAGACGGTGTTTTGATTATGGATATCGTTGATGCTGCAAATAAGAACATTGTTTACACTGCTTCTGTAGAGGGTGTTATGGATACGAACAACAATCAGTTTAACAGTGCATCTACCGTAGATAAAGCTGTGGCGAAATTGTTTGTTAACTTCCCAGCTAAAGCAAACTAAAGCATCCGAATGAGCCTTACGAGGCCATCAAAACTAAAATCGAATAAATCAACAACTTCAATAAAAGAAGAAAGCCGCGATCGTCACTGTTGTCGTGATTGATCGCGGCTTTGCTAATTTAGCTTTTAGCTATGTAAAGTAACTTTAGAATGTTACATAGTTTAGGTCTTTGTCTACCAAGTATCCGTCGATTGGTTTGAGGTCGAACTTCACGTTGCGACGTGCTTTCAACTTCAACACAAACAGGTCTGTTGTGCCTTCCAATGCTTCTTTCTTACCTACGTTTACAAAGGTTGGATACAGTGCTTTTGTTCCGTTGGTGTGTAAGCGGTCGTTGGTTAGATTTTCCATTGCCTTGATTCCGATTGGTTCTACCGTTACAAATTCGTAATCTTGCGGATTGTATGGCAATGCGAAACTCAACGCATTTACAGATTGTAGATCTGTTCCTTTTACAAGGATCTCAACTACATCACCGGCATTGTATGCTTTCTTTGGTGTAGAGATTTGTATCGTTCCGGCTACTTTACCGATCGAGTCTTTGGCAGCTCCACCATCGCAGCGTGTTGCCACAACCGAGATATCGTATGCATCGATCAGGTCGTTTTTGTTCAAGTCGCCATTGCTGATATACCCTTCAAAGTCGGCATCGCCACGACGAAGACCGGTATAGTTCATATACGACGTAAGGTCGTTTCGATTGATCAATCGGTCGTTGTTGATGTCTCCCGGAATATAGCTTTCTGTACCCGGAACTTTGAATACATACATTTCGCGTCCCGAACCATAGTCTCCTACTGCCTCTGTTACATTTAGCTTGATATAACGTACGGTAGGATTTCCTTTGAACGTAAAGACTTTTTCTTCTGTATCTGCCTCCCAGTCGAATGCTCCGGCATCGGTCCAGTTTTCACGATCCATACTATAAGATACCGTTCCTTTTTTCAAGATACCGTTGCCACGCTCTCCCCTTGGCAAGTAGTGGAACTTGTCGAGTTGATTGATGGTATTCAGGTCTACTATCATTTCAAACGGAACTGCCTTGGTACTCCATTTGGTATGCCAAGTGTTGCTTTCGTCGAAGTCGAACAGTTTGTTTACCCCTTGACCTCCTTGGTTTGCTGCTGAAGTTTGAGCAGTGATACCTTTGATCGCAAACTCAAGTGGGTTCGATTTCGTAGTCGCATTGAAGGTTGTCCAATCCGATACACCATCTTTATTTACAGCACGTACTTTAAATGTGTACGGCGTTTCTGCCTGAAGATCTTCAAACAACAGCTCTGTATCTTTGATGGTAGAATAAAGCATGTTGTTGAACTCGATTTCGTAATAATCGGCATTATCCACTGTTGCCCAAGTAGGTTTCATGGTATAAGCCTCTGTATTTTCTTCAGTTACAACTGCATTCTGAGGTGCTGAAAGTGTACCTGTTTTTACACGATGTGTATCTGCCGGAGCAAACTCGAAGCCTTCTACCGTAACTACAGTTGGTGCGGCTGTAATATCAGTTGCCGCTAATTTAACCATCACTTGCGGATTCTTTGTGATTGCTACGTTAGCAAATTCGCTTCCCGCAGTGGCAAACTTGTTCAAGTTTGGAGATGGGTTGTAGAAGTACACGTTGGTACCTTTGTTGAAAGCATCTTCGGTTGCAACCTCTGTTAGCTTCACCGTTTGCTTGCCAACTTTTGCGGTTACCTTTTTCGGCTTGCTTGTTGTATTGATTCTGAATTCCGTTGCTTTGTTTTTCTCAAATCCGTCGAACGAACCTTTGGCCGGATGTACAGTGATCACGGCATTGTTCTTTTTATCTACGTTGCTTTCGATCAATGTAACGGCCGATTTACCTTGACGGTATTGCTCGGTAACACCATCGTCGTCGTATTCAACAAACGAGCTTGCTCCGTAAGGGTAGATTTCGTAAATACGCAACCCTTTGTTGATCTCTGCTACGTTGTTGTTCGGATTTACCATTGGAATGATTGCTCCGTTCTTTACAAATACCGGCAATTTCCAGATTGGTGCATCGTAGTTGTTGATGATACGGTTGCCTTCGTAAAGGTCGCCGTTGAAATAGTCGATCCAAGTACCTTCGGGAAGATAGATCGTATTGCGGATATCGTTTCCTTTTTCATCGGCACGTGTAGGCTGATAGATTGGAGCTACCAGGAACGACGGTCCGTATAGGAATTGATATTGTGTCGATTTGCCGTAGGTATAATCGTTTGGATATTCAAGGAACATGGCACGAATCATTGGCAATCCGTCTACCGACTCTTCCGCAACGCTATAAGCATAAGGCAAAAGCTCAGATTTTAGCTTAAGGTAGTGACGGTTGATCGATGTAGCCGGTTCGCCCAATGCATGCGGATACTTTTCGTTCGATCCCCAACCATCCATATTCAGTTCCATCGGTGTCCAGGTTTTCCACTGGAAATCGCGAATGTTTACAACCGGATTCTTTCCGCCAAAGATACCGTCCATATCAGACGTGATATTTGGCTGACCCGAAAGACCTGATCCGATATAGGTAGGAATATGGAAACGAATGTATTCCCATACACCGCCCGACTGGTCGCCACTCCAGATACCGGCATAGCGTTGTGTTCCTGCCCATCCGTCGAGCGAAATGATAAACGGACGTGCATCGTTACCATAGTATGTCATGATTTCTGCAACGTCGGTGATTCCGTTAAGCCCGAAAGAGTATCCTGCACCTACCCATGCCACGTCGGTTTTCAAAACGCGTACGCCTGCATCTTTTACTTCTTTCACGATGTCGCGTTGAAGTAGCGCACTGATTTCCGGTTTCGGATGTAAGTCTGATTGTGTCCAAAGTCCGATCTCTACACCTTTGCTATGTGCATAGTCGGTCAGACTTTTTAGATTTGCAATATTACCGTCTACGGTTTCTGTTTGTCCGTAACCTGCACCGTATCCGTCATTTGGCAATAGCCATCCGATCGGCATATCGTGATTGAGGTAACGATCTATTACGGCACGTGCCGAGAACTGGTAGTTTCCTTTTTCGCCATTCAGCGATTCTTTTACGCCACCGTTATCTTTTTGAGCTTCTTTGTATCGTTTGCCATCTTCGAAAAGGATTCCTTTTTCGTCTTCTACCCAGTAGTCGCGGTTGTAGGCATTGAGGTGTCCTTGATAGAAGCCAAACTTAGGCAATAATACGGGATTACCCGTTAGTTGGTAGAAATCGTTTAACAATGGAACAGCTCCATCATTGATCATATAAAATACGTCGAGGTAGTCTGTTTCGTGGAATAGTTTTACTTGATCGGCCGCCTCAGCTCCAAAATCGTATTTTCCTTTTTTGAAGGTATGCCACATCACCCCGTAGCCATCGGTAGACCAATAATAAGGTGTTGGTGAAGCTACGCCACCGTCGGTCCAACTGTTTTGATTTTCGATTGAGATTACTTTGCCTTTGTGCGAGAAACGTCCGTTTTGTACCCCGCCACCGTAGAAGTATTCTTTCGGATTTCCTTTGAGGCTTAGTGTTACTTTTTTCTCGTCGAACTGTGCCGGAGCTACTTCTTGAAATGCAACCTGATTGGTTTCTAAATTGGTAGCCTTCAGCAGGGAAGTTTTCTTATCAAATTCGAGTTGAGCCTTGCCAGTAGTTACAACGAAAGCGTTTCCATTGTCGGATAGGTCTAACTTTGTAATGGGTCTTCTCGGATTGTTTACAAGGATAATAGCTTCGGGTTTTGCTTCAGGATTGCGGATAATGCCACCGTTGTTATCTTGAAAAACTCTGAAAATATTATCGCCATAGAAATCTACCATCATTTTGCGGTTGTTGGAAACAACCAACTCTACTGTGGTAGTAT
>CAMTPD010000015.1 GCA_947074265.1 uncultured Porphyromonadaceae bacterium | reverse complement strand
TTCTTGCTCCGGACCTACTTCACTCAACTTACACTCTGTTAGTGGCGGCGCCTTGAATTTTACGATTACACTTTCAGGATTATTTGCATGGAGAGAAAAACTAGTGCTTGCCGACAACAAACATCCAGCCAATACGAATTGGAATAGCTTTTTTCTTTTCATAACAATTTTCGTTTTAAGGATTCTACGTTTACAAACGATTGATAAAGGCAATACAAAGCAAGACTCCGTCATTTGCCATATAGCGTTATTTTTGGTGGTTTATCTTCTAACATCCAATGACTTCCAAACATATAAAAGAAAAACGAACTATTCAGACTTTAAAGACAAAAAGCATCTGCTTTATGCTTTATTAGCACTATTAACAGACTATGCTCTAATATTCTATAACTGTTTTAATGCAAAAAGCCGAGCAACACGTGTCGTGATGCCCGGCCTTTTTATATGAAATTACAATAATAAGATGCGAATTATAGCTCCTCTACTTTCAATGAGCGAATACTTCCGTTGAAACCATTGGCAGTAGCGCCGATCTGCTTCAATGGGAATACCAATGTTTGTTGCAGGTGCATGGTACTTTTCTTACCTTTAGCGTCGGTCACTTCTTTCTTGTTGCCTTCGAGACGTTGTTTTAGTTCGCCGTTTACATACAGCGAAGTCCCTTTGTTGTCTCCGTGGATGCTGACGTTGTTCCACTGTCCGGCAGCGGGAGCATAGTCGAAACTATACGTATATCCGTCGCGTTTGAAAGCCAAATTGCCCGATTGCGCTTCGTTTACTACCACTTGTGCGTTCTCCGAGTTGAATAGAACAGCATCTTTCGCTTGCGTTCCTTCCGGTTTGATGTCGAACGAAACGGCATAGTTGTAACCAATCTCTTCTACAGGCGTTTCGATCATGGAAGTACCCGTAAGCAATGCTCCGTTTTCGGCGTTGTATTTCACACCTTTCGCCTTTGCTACGTTGTAGCCGTTGCCCGATATATCTTTTCCTTTGCCGTTGGTAAAGTTGTAAGACAGCGCAATAGGAGTGTTCGAAACAACGTTGCCCATTACATTTACGCCCGGAGCTTCGATCATGGTAGCAGCCATCTTTGCAAACCCTTCGTAGTCGGGGTTCTCTTTGTTGCCATCCCACATCTTCTCTGCCAAAACCTGTACGGCAGGGAATGCACGGTGATGCACATCCTTTTCGGAAATACCGTTTCCGGTGTGGTCGTTCCACACGGCAAACATACCGCCCGATATCTGCGGATGTCCGTAAGGGAATACTTCGCGACCAATTGTGATCGGTTCCCATTTATCGTATAAATGCTTACCGTTTAGGTAATCGTAGTAATAGCCGGCAGCCGGAACAATATACAATAATCCGTCGGGCGTACTGATCAGTTCGTATCCCTCTTCGATCATTTGGCGCGGATCGGCATAGCCGTTGTACCAAGCATTCATGGTCACCCCTTCGGATGTAACAGGTGTGTTACCTTTGGCATGCGTCAGTGCTCCCCAAAGACGGGCGCGCTTGCCATAACCCTGAATACGGCGCAGGTAATGATCTGTATACTTACGAAACTCTGCTACCAAGGCTTTGTCGAATTCGTCGGTACCAATGTGCACGTCAGGGCCGATGAACACGGGGTTTTCGCCCGCCACATATTCCTTAAACAAGCCATCAACAAAGTCATACACCTCCGGATTCATCAAGTCGAGATGGTCCATTCCATACTTCTTGCTACCAAGCGACGGTTTATAGTGTGAGAAGGCCAGCGAGTGAGCAGGCACATCAATTTCGGGAATAATATTTACACCGTAAGCCATCCCCTGGCGTTGCAGGTTAGTAAACTCTTTCTTCGAATAGCTACCATCTTTGGCCGTCAGTCCCGGATACGTTTCCGACTCAAGACGGAAAGCGGCATACGTTTTGTCCCAGTCGTTATCAAAAAACTGCACAAAAGCATTGTCGTTCAGGTGCACATGAAACTCATTCATCTTATAATAAGACATGATCTTCACGTAGTCTTGCAAGAAGTTAAGGCGGAAAAACTTACGCGCCACATCAAGCATGAAGCCACGCTTTTCGTACTTCGGATAGTCGCGCGCCACACCCATAGGCAATTGCTCGCCATACTGCTGCACCATCTGAAGCAACGTACGGGTAGCCCAGAAAGCTCCTTGCTTGTCCACTGCTTCAATCTTGATGGTATCGCCCACCATCAGGCGGTAACCTTCTTTGCCGAGCGATTTATCTTCGGTATTTAACGTTACATAGATTTTTCCTTTTGCAGGAGCTCCGGTCTTTACCTTGTAGTTGTAGTTTGACTGCTCTTTGAGGTCGCTTGCAAAAAGCTGCATGCCCTCTTGCAATTCTTGCGCAAAAGCCGGATCAAGGATGATCTCTCCTTTGGCAGGCATTGCAGCACTTCCGCCATAACCCAACCATTCGCGAAGCGAAGGAATTACACGCGGAGGAAGCCCTTTCGAGTCGGCCTGTTTGAATTCTCCCGGCACCGACACCTTGATGTTAGGCACATCTACTTTCGTGCCCGAAGCCTTGTCGGTCAGTTGAAAGTACAATTGCACATCGGCATCGGTAAGCGGCGTGAAAATATTTCCCGCACGGTCGATCACCGGAAGGCAGTCGGTTCCGCGTAGCTCCAATGTATATTGATTTGCGACTTGTGGTATCGAGATTTTAGTTGTACCCTTCTGAACAGAAGCCGGAAGCGAGATCCCGGCAGCTACTTCGTTCATTTGCTTGAGCAAAACACTATCGGGTGCATTCGTTGCCGAAGCTACACCCACAGAGAGGCATAAGGATGCCGCTGCGTAGAATAGTTTTGTTTTCATCTGGTATGATTTAATATTGTTAGCAACGCAAAGATAGATTTTTTATTGATTAAACATATTCTCACAATCTGTATAAAAAAAACATAAACCCCTTTTCGTATTCTTGTAAATGCAAAACAAACCGATATATTTGTATTCATTCCAACAATGAATTGCATGAATCAACGCATACGACATAGCATTACCCTTCTCTTTACGGCACTGATCTTGTTTGCCGGAACAGGGAACTTGTGGGCGCATGTCTTGTGCAATCATTGTTCGATCTCCTCTCACTTCGATGCGGCCGAAACTCCTTCGTGCTGCTCACATAGCAACTCGGCAGAATCGCCAAAGGCACAACACACACATTCTGACGAATGCGTATGCTTTAACCAAGCAGACGAGGCCGTGTTTGATGCGGTGGACAAGGTTACACCTCCCGCTCCACTTGCCGATTCGATCAATTGGGTTGCTTGCTACACCCTCCTATTCAAAGCACTTGTCTCTACCGAGCACAAGCCAGAACCCTTTATTCCGCTCGATACATGTATTGCATCGGGGCGTGATATACTGTCTCTGCATGCAGTACTCCTTATTTGATTGATTTTTACGCAACGTATTATCCAAACGGCCCATGGTGTGCCCGTTTGCCAAAGCCTGTATCCTTTTTTTCAGGCTCAGTGAATCGTATATACACGTAAAAATCAATCGAAACATTCAATGAAACATCTCATCTTATCGCTCCTTATCTCAGGGGCAGGACATACTATATCTGCACAGGAAGTTATCAAAGGTATCATTAAAGACGAAACGGGCGAGCCGCTTGTAGGGGCAAACGTTGTGTGGCTCAATACCACAGCCGGCACTACGACCGACCTTGATGGTGCGTTTCACCTAAACCGCAACTCTGCAACCGACAAACTAGTTGTGAGTTACATCGGCTATCAGTCGGATACATTAAGTATTGCCAAGAATGCGGCTCCTCTCGACGTTCAGCTCAAAAGCAACCTTACGCTCGACGAAGTCATTGTGCGTGCTCCCGGCACCGGTACAATGACCTCACGCCTCGAACCGTTTCAAATGCAAAAGATGGGCGTGGCAGAATTTCAACGTGCCGCATGTTGTAATCTGTCCGAAGCATTCGAGACCAACCCAAGCGTAGATGTAGCCTACAGTGATGCCGCTACCGGTGCCAAGCAAATACGCTTATTGGGCTTGTCTAATGCCTACGTTCAGATGCTTACCGAGAATAATCCGAGCTTCCGCGGTGCGGCTTCGCTTTACGGAATGGACTACATTCCCGGCCCGTGGATGGAGAGTATCCAGGTTTCCAAAGGGGCGGCTTCGGTCAAGAATGGCTATGAAGCGGTAACGGGACAAATAAACGTAGAATACAAGAAGCCCGACAAAGCCGACCCGCTTACGCTGAATCTTTTTGCGGCAGACAATGGACGAATCGAAGGGAATGCAGACGGAAATATCCTACTCAACGACAACTTGGCTACAGGTTTGTTTCTTCACTATTCGAACGATAAGCAGTCGCACGATGCCAATAAAGACGGTTTCTTGGATCGTCCACTATTGGAGCAGTTCAACGTTCTCAACCGTTGGACCTACAACAAAGGGCGTTTGCACTCGGAGTGGGGAGCAAAATACATCCGCGAAAACCGCCAATCGGGACAATCACATAATGCAATGCCCGCAGAACACGAGCGCTATACGATCGGACTCAAAACGAATCGTGCCGAGTTCTTTACCAAAAACGGCTACATCCTGAACCCCGAACGCAACAGCAGCATTGCGCTTATCGTGTCGGGTTCTTCGCACGATCTGAAAAGCAACTACGGACACAACCGCTACGACCTTTGGCAGGGAAATCTTTATAGCAGCTTGATGTTTGAAACGGAGTTTGGTCCGAAGCACCAACTAAGCACCGGTCTGAGTTTTGTGTCGGACTTTCTGGATCAGAAGGTTGCAATCACCGATAATGCTTCTACCCTTGCACCGAAACGAAACGAGTATGTGCCGGGAGCGTATGCACAGTATACGTACAAACCAACCTCGAATCTGACGTTGCTCGCGGGCATTAGACTCGATCACCACAACGAGTACGGCTTTTTTGTAACGCCGCGTATGCACATAAAGTACGAACCTGCTCCGTGGATACAACTTCGCGCATCGGCCGGAAAAGGTTACCGCTCGGTGAATGTTTTGGCAGAGAACAACAACCTCTTGGCCTCATCGCGCATTCGCAATCTGTACATTGCCGACAATCTGGATCAGGAAGAAGCGTGGAATTACGGCATTAGCATGTCGAACTTTATTCCCATCGGCGACAAAGAACTGGGTATTACGACCGAGTTTTATCAAACCGACTTTCGCAAACAAATCGTGATGGACAACGAGACTTCGGCACATGGTATCTACTTCTACAACCTCGACGGACGCTCCTATGCCCGCAGTTTTCAGGTAGAAGCAACCTATCCGTTCTTCACCGGATTTGAGTTCAGAGCAGCCTATCGTCTCAACGATATCAAGATGACCTACAATGGAGAATTGAAGGAGAAAGCATTCACCAGTCGCCACAAAGGCTTGATCACTGCCTCGTACCAAACGGCCAATCCTGCAAAGAAATGGCAGTTTGACTACACGCTACAGATCAACGGCGGCGGCCGCTTGCCCGATCCCGATCCGAGCAAACCGCTTTGGGCTACCACTTTCAAGCCTTATGTGATCAACCACATGCAGGTTTCGAAGTACTTCAAAAGCTGGTCGGTTTACCTCGGTGCCGAGAATCTGTTCAACTTTACGCAGCAAAACCCGATCGTAGACGCGGAGAATCCGTTTGGAGATAACTTCGATGCTACCATGATTTGGGGACCTGTGCACGGTCGCACCATTTACGCCGGCATCCGTTGGAACTTGTTCCGCAACTAAATCACTCCATACATTTCAGCAAAGCATCTAAACATGCTCATTTTCAAAAACATTCATTTTAAAACATATCAGTTATGAAAAATCTAAAAGCAATCGTAGCAATCGCTTCCGTAGCGTTATTCAGTGTTTCACCGCTCTTTGCAAGTGATAAAAAAGAGAAGAAAGCCAAGCAAAAAGAGGTGGTGGTATATACCATGTCTTTGCATGGCGCGCATTGTGAAAACATCATTATGAAAAACATTCCTTTCGAAAAAGGGGTGGAAAACGTAAAGGCGAGTGCCAAAACACAAACCGTAACGGTTACGTATCGCAACGACAAGACCAACAAAGATTCGCTGGTAAAGGCCTTCAACAAACTGGGCTACGATGCGCAGGAAGTAAAGCCCGAACAACCGGCAACGCAAGAGCAAAAAACGAACTAAGCAGTGATCAAATTCATTCACCGCAATGATCATTCACAAACTATATGAACATTGAATCGTCAGGTGCCGACCTGACGATTCAAACATAGTGAAGACTGAATTGTCAGGTGCCGACCTGACGATTCGTTTATAATGAAGAATAAATTGTTTGATGCCCATCAAACGATTCACTCCTCATAGAGTTTACAAATCGTATACATAGAGAAAGGCTTCCTCTCATGCATTGCGCACGAAAGGAAGCCTTCTTATTTCAGTTATTTATTCGTCTACTTTTGAATTCGAATCAGTGAGGAACGTGTATTTCGTTTACAACCTCATCTACTTGTGTTTGCCCGTCGTTATCTGCTTCGTCGGGAAGTACCGGCGTTTTGATAAAGCAAACCTCTATCGCCCATCCGATGTAGTAACCTACAAGCGAACCAATAGGGCCGATGATCCATGCGGAAACCGGAATCTCACTATACCACGTAAAGAATCCTTTCCACCAATCGAACGACAACCAACCTGCGATATCACCTGCCTTCTCGCGCATGAACCAGATAAACAACCCAAAGAACATGGCCCAAAGTGCCCCCATTCTACTTGGCTTCTTGTGGTAAATGGCCGCAAAGGTAGGCACCAGGATTGATACCAACGCCACAATACCCGAATCGCCCACGAGACGATAGATATCCGTCTCTACAAGTGCCATACCGGTAGATACCAGCGACATGATGATGATACTGAGACGAACGGTCCAGAGGTGTAGCTTGCGGTCGGTACGTGATTGCCACAACGGCTTGATGATGTTTTCGGCCAAGATCGTAGAGGGTGCAAGCAATGCGCCCGAACATGTAGATAAAATTGCCGAAACCAAAGCTCCGAAGAAGAAGATCTGCACAAACATAGGCATGTGTCCCATGATGAGTTGCGGAACCACCTCTTGCAGGTCGAATCCGTTGTCAGGGTTCATAATCTCCGGATATAAGATACGTGCGCACAAGGCGATTGTAAGCGGAAAAATCGAAAATAGTATATACATCCCGGCTCCTACGTAGGTAGAATACACCGCCGATTTGATGTTACGAGCCGAATTGACACGTTGAAAAATATCTTGCGAAGCTAGTGAGCCAAGTCCGATTACACACCAAGCCGATACCCACTCGTCGATGTCGTGAGCCGTTGCATTGGGGAAAAACTGGAAATGGTTTTCAGGAGCTTTTGCGATTACCGCCTCAACGCCTCCCACTTGCGACACCAGCATAAAGGCCAGGATACCAAGTCCGAGGATGATGATAATCGACTGCATAAAGTCGGAAATAGAGATTGCCCACATCCCCCCCGTAAAGGTGTAAAGGGTTACTACCAAGGAAGAAATGAGAATACCGGTAGTAAGTGTAAAGCCGAAAATAAGCTTTAGCGAAATTGACAACGCCACAAGTTGGGCGGCAATAAAGCCAAAGAACGTAAACACCATCAGCGCGGCACTTATCAGCTCTATCTTTCGTCCGTAGGCATTCTTAAACAAGTCGCCTATCGTAAGAATATTTCTTCGGTATAAAGGGCGGGCCAGAAACAGCCCAAACAGGATAAGACAAAAAGCACTACCCAGGGGATCTTCAATCACCCCTAACAATCCACCTTCGATAAATCTCCCTGAGGCTCCAAACACCGTCTCGGCGCCAAACCACAATGCAAACAATGCAAAGGAATTAAATACAAAAGGTAATCCGCGACCAGCATTGACAAAGTCGCCAGTGTTCTTGATAAACTTAGTAGAATAAAATCCTATAGTTACAGTCGCAACCAGATACAAAGTAACAAATAATGCAAGCATTTTAAAAAAAAGCGTATTTCTAAAAATTGATAAATAAACAACACACTCCAAAAACCAATACTACAGTCGGGCTAGTAACAATACGCCGTCCGATTGTTGGTATTTAAGTTTTATTCGACTCAGATTTTCGTCTTTGCCGTATAGGTAGCACGACAAAGAAGCTTTGCATTTCTGATAGGAATAAATAAACAAAAACAGTTACCGTTGTAACTGCCCCAATCCAGATTGACCCCGTGCAAATCTGATAAAACTGCTGTGGGTCAATGTGTATCCTTGAAACAACCAATCACTGAATAAACGTATATTTATACAATAAAACCAGGATTTTTTCTTTCAGCTCGCAAAACTATATATAATTGACGAACCTGCAAAATATAGAAACTTCATTATTTCCTTTAATTGAATGTGTATGATGTCTGTACTACATATATATTGGCGATAAAAGAAGCGGGTATTCCTTGTGTGGAATACCCGCAAGACGCAGCATATAAAGCTAGCTATATTTTTAGTTTTCAGACGTTTCTTTGTATTCTTTCCATAGCGAATCTACCGAATAGGTATCGCCTAGTGCGTACTTCACGGCGCCGTCAAACGACCAAGGAATTACCGTGAGGGCCGAACCGTTAAACTTCCTCAAAAAGTCTTTGTCTTTCGTCCGGGTAATCCATGCAAGGAAGAAGCCGGTGGTACGGTAACCATCCATGTAAGTTCCTCCTTTGGGACAGTCTTCGGGCATGAAGTATCCGCTCATGTAGCGCACTGCATCTGCCACCCCTTCTATCATGGCTCTGAACTCTTTACTGTTGCCATAATTGCCAATCCCTTGCGGTTCGAGTTGAAACCCGTGTACCAACTCATGCATCAGCACTCCCTTTGTTTCGTAATGCAAGCGGGCAATGTCTTTATGCGGCAGATAACTCTTCTCGATCCAACGTGTAGAATAATCGATCGCGATGCCGGGAGGCGCTCCGCTCTTTGCCGATACTCCATCGTAATCACGCAATCGGTACTCGATGGTCTCAATGCCGGGGATCGAATCGGAGGGAGAAAAGTAAAGCAGATCTAATACCTCACGCGCACTTTCGGAAATGTAGCTTTGCGGTTCGGGTATGATCGTATTGTAGATGGCAGAGCCTTCGGTGCCGGTTGCCTGATCTAAGAACTTTACTTCGCCTACGTTGTAGTCGCTCCATTGGTTGGAGGTAGACAACGAGTATGGAAGATCGCTACCCTTGAATACACGCTTCTTGTTGGGCTTTGCCGACATTTCAAACTCGAGCACTCCGCCATTGACCACATCGCTATTGGTGATGTAGCCTTTGGTATAAGGTTTTCCGTTGAGTTTCACACTTTTCACATAACGGTTCTTATCGCTTACTCCCAGAGCCTTCACTTCAAATGTTTTACCATCTTCCAGGTTTAGTTTCATATACGGCAAATACGGAGCACCGAGCACGAGTTGGTCGCTTCCCGGACAAACGGGATAAAAGCCCAAGGCTGTAAAGATGTACCAAGCCGACATTTGTCCGCAGTCGTCGTTGCCACAAAGTCCGTCGATCTCGTTACGATACATACGGTTCATTACTTCGCGTGCCCAGTATTGCGTCTTCCAAGGTTGAGAGGTATAGTTGTAGAGGTAAAGTACGTGGTGTGACGGTTCGTTGCCATGCACATAACCTCCGAGCAATCCTTCGCGGGTAACGTCTTCGGTATGAGCAAAGAATTCATCGGGCAGATACATGGTGAACAAGCTGTCGAGGTTTTCGACAAATTTCTCTTCTCCGCCCATCAATTGAATCATTCCCAACGGATCGTGCGGAACGTAGAAACTATAGTTGATTGAGTTGCCTTCGATGTATCCTTCGCCGTGTGTATTAAGCAGCGAGAAATCCTTTTTCCAACTACCATCACGCATACGGGCCCTTGAGAATCCGAGCGACTTGTCGAATACGTTGCGGTAGCTTTGCGCGCGACGAAGGTATTCTTTGGCTACTTTCATATTGCCCGCCGCGAGGGCTGCTTGATAAATACACCAATCGTCGTAAGCATATTCAAGGGTGAGCGAAACGCCGTTGGGACTATCTTCGAAGGGTACATAGCCGTATTTGATGTATTCGGCCGTTTTGTCAAAATACGGTAACGTCGAACTCGACACCATGGCTTCGATCGCTTGGTCGGTATTGAGATTGATCCCTTTGGCTAGTGCATCGGAAAGCACAGACACGCCGTGGTAGCCGATCATGCACCAGTTTTCGGATGCAAAATGCGACCACATCGGCAAGATCTTGTGTACGCTCTGTTCTCGATGAGCCAACATGGAACGGGTAAAATCGGTGCTTCGTTTGCGGTCGATGATATTCATCAACGGATGCAATGCGCGATACGTATCCCATAGAGAGAATACGGTGTAGTTGGTGAAACCATCTGCCTGATGGGTGTTTCCGTCGAGGCCTCGGTACTTGCCGTCTACATCCTGATAAACGGACGGATTGATCTTGCAGTGGTAAAGGGAAGTATAGAGCATGGCCAACTGATCGTTGGTTCCTTCGGCTTCGATGGTATTGAGTTCGCCGTTCCACTTTTGCGCTGTAGCTTCGGCCAGTTGATCGAACGACACCGCCATGGGTGCTTCAGCTTGGAGGTTCTTGAGTGCGCCTTCGGTACTTACGCCCGAGAATGCCAAGCGCACTTCGAGTTGTTTATTCGCCGGAAGGTCAAATTCAAAATAAGCCCTAATCTTACGTCCGGCTATCTCGGGAAAGTTGCGCTTCAAGTCAAACTTGCGCCATCCGCCGGCATAGTTTACTTTCTCAAATTCCTCATAACCGTAATTGGCAATGGGCTGAGACAGGGAAATGGCAAAGTATTGGTAGTTTTCGCGCGCCCACCCGTTGGTAATCCGATATCCTGTTATCAATTGTGGATTTTCTACGCGCACCGATGCCCAAAGCACTTTACCATCGTAGTTGTATATACCGTGAATGAGGTCGAGAATGAAACGGGCTTGTTGCTCGGGATAGGTATAGCGGTGTGCTCCTACCCGTTCGGTCGCAGTGAGTTCCACGTCGATTCCGTAATCGTCGAGCGTTACCGCGTAATAACCGGGATGTGCCTTTTCTGTGGCATGTGTGAAGCGTGAGCGATAGCCACCCTCTGGGTTTGTGGCCGTACCGGGTGTAAGTAATAGCTCTCCTCCGGTAGGCATGATTAGCAAGTCGCCCAAGTCGGAATGCCCTGTCCCGCTGAAATGTGTATGGGAAAAGCCAACAATCGTAGGATCGTCGTACTGGTGACCGGCGCAATATCGGTACGAGTCTTTTTGATACACGCCATCTACATTGTGCGGTATGGTATCGGTGTCGGGACTTAGTGCCACCAATCCGTGTGGTGCAACAGCGCCGGGAAAGACATGCCCCATCGAACTGGTCCCGATAAAGGGATTGACACGGGCTGAGTTTTGTGCCGAGAGCGACAAGGTGCCAAGCAATAGAAGCTGAATGATTGATTTTTTCATTGCCGTGTTTTTCTGGTTTTAAATTAACGCTAACATTTAATTCTGTTGAAGCAAATGTAAAACATTTATTCACAATACAGATTCATTCGGTCTTGAAACGAATTATCTCTTCTATTTTTTGCAAGATTTGTTGTAGTTGAATACCTTAATCCACACCCAAAGCAATATTCTTGCAACAAGCCGGCACATGGAGTACTCCGCACTTTATTACAATGTATACTCATTTCTCATCGGCTCACCTTGGCAACACGCACAAGAGCACTCCGCATTTTACTGCAATGTATGCTCCGCCTTCCCCCTTTTCGATCGTTATTTAATTGAAGCAAACGCTTCCCTTTTCTCTTTCCAGCATCCTGAAGTAAAGTCTGGTATTGCAACCGGAGCACCATTCATGCCGGCCGAAGTCGCCGAGAGTTCGACCAACGACGACCACATGGCTGCATCGTACACATCCAAGTCTGGCGCAACTCCGGCTTGCAAACATTGCACCAAACGAAGGTCCATCGCAAAGTCCATGACTCCTTTCAACTGCACCTTTTCATTGTCGATATTTTTGAATAGTTGCGAGGCATGCTCAATAATGGGATGGCGGTAACGAGCCAATAGCTCTTCTTTTTGTGAAACAGATAGGTATTGATGATAATCGGGCATTAGCGCAATCTCCTCGGTAGGATATTTGTGGTACATTCCTAGATCGGAAGAGCACACGTCTGAACTCCAGTCACTCCGGAGAATCTCG
>CAMTPD010000014.1 GCA_947074265.1 uncultured Porphyromonadaceae bacterium | reverse complement strand
TCCCTACACGCCGCTCTTCCGATCTGCCCAGTTTCTCCAAGATATTTTGGCGATGTCTGTTTACCGTATTGATACTGATGTGTAGGCGAAGGGCTATTTCCTTGCTGAGCAGTCCTTCGCGCACGCATTGCAAAATCTCCTTTTCACGAGAGGAGAGAATTTCTGCGCAGTTGTCGTATTGATCAATCGGAATGATCTCTCCGGTTTTATTATTGATGATCTTCCCCTGAATACCCATAAACGGAGATGCATCGTTGCTGAAATTATACAAACACAAAGCCAGCCACAAACGGTTTTTGTCGTTGTTTTGCAGATAAAGCGTGCGGTGATTGATCGGCTGATATTCGCCGTTGTGATTCAATGCTCGTATGCGGCACGATGTATTGTAGCAGAGTCGCTCGTGGGAAGGTAGCTGCTCGAGAAAATGAAAGAAGCGTAGTTCGAGTACGTGACGCTCAAACAAATCGTCGGGATGTATCTTACTATAGATCTCGTCTTCCCATTTCGACTCGATCACCAACGGTGAGGAAAGATGTTTTTCGATGCCAAGATAGTCGGCAAATGCCCCCGAGTAGATGTAACTTTTGTCGGCCGTAAGATCTGAGAGAACCGCGACACAATGTTCGATGGTTGCATAGGCCTTTACTACTTGCAGGCATTGCTCAAGCTGCATCGTCGAGCTGTCTTTTTCGGCGAGTTGTTGTGACGCAAAACTATCTTCGAGTTGTTGAATAATCTGATCCATATGATTCGAAATGGTTATTTATCACCATTGACCCGAAAGGTCGAATGTGTGATCTTTGCATCAAAGATAATATGAATTCAAAATAGGAGGATGACAATGAAAAAGTTTTTAGCTGCTTCGGCAGTCGCATTGTGTGGTTTGTTTGCCCAACAAGCAACGGCGCAATCGCTCGAAAAGATGAACTGGTTTAACGAACCGGCAAAATGGGAGATTAGCAACAAGTCTAAATTTGTGATGCAAGTGCCTGCTCAAACCGATTACTGGCGTATTTCGCACTACGGCTTTACGGTAGATGATGCTCCGTTTTACTATGCGCTTTACGGAGGTGAGTTTGAAGCAAAAGTAAAGATCACGGGCAACTACAAGACTACCTTTGACCAAATGGGACTGATGTTGCGTGTCGACCACGAAAACTGGATTAAGGCCGGTATCGAATACGTTGATGGAAAGCAAAACGTGAGTACGGTGGTGACGCACAAAACGAGCGACTGGAGTGTGGTGGAGTTGAGTGATGCGCCTCGATCTATTTGGATAAAGGCGGTAAGACGTCTCGATGCCGTAGAGGTGTTTTACTCGTTGGACGATAAAAAATATACCATGCTTCGCACCTGTTGGTTGCAAGACAACTGTCCGGTGATGGTAGGAATCATGGGTGCTTCGCCCGATGGTGCAGGCTTTGAAGCCATATTTGAGCATTTCGAAGTGAAGCAATTGCCCGATCAGCGTCGCCTCGAATGGGCAAAGAAACAACAAGCTCATTAAGCCGACTAGATAAGAAGCGTTTTAGTTCGATGCAACATCGATTCGTACATGTCACAGTGTCCGGATGGAAACATGGCATTGAGCCAAAACGCTTTTCGTTTGTTTCGAATCGTTCGATGCCCATCAAACAATTTACTCTTCACGATAACAGAATCGTCAGGTCGGCATCTGACGATTCATTCTTCACTATGTTTAAATCGTCAGGTGCCGACCTGACGATTCGATCATCGTATACTTTAAAAATGAACTCCGTGATGTTTGCTTTCAAAGCTTGCATTGCGGTTTTTTTATATATACCTTGTTGCCAGATCTTAAATATGAATAACCATGAAGAAGAAGGTGTTGTGTTTTATTTTTACTGCTGTGATTTCGACGTATTCCATATCTGTTTTTGCAGCATTACCGGCGGATGTATCTATTGTTTGTAGTGAAGGCGGAGGGAAATCGACGCAAGTAACGTATAAAATGGAAACGGATATTCCGTACGTTGCTAACGAAACCGATGCATATCGCAAGGAACGATGCAAACTGGATGTGTACTATCCCGAGGGTAAAACAAACGTTGCCACCGTGGTGTATTTTCATGGCGGCGGACTCGAGGCGGGAAATAAGACGGTGCCCAATGCCTTGCGCGAAAAGGGTATTGCTGTGGTTGCTCCCAACTACAGGCTGAGTCCGAAGGCCAATCACCCCGACTATATTCTGGATGCAGCCGAGGCCGTGGCTTGGACATTGCAAAATATCAAATCCTTTGGCGGTGATCCGGAGCGCGTGTTTGTAGCCGGACATTCGGCCGGTGGCTACCTAACGTTGATGTTGGCTATGGATACGACCTATCTTGCCAAGCATGGAGTAGATGCCGACCAAGTGGCGGGGTATGTGCCGCTAAGCGGACAAACCAATACGCACTATACGATACGGAAAGAGCGTGGCCTAAAGAGTGAAATTCCGATCATTGATACATTCGCTCCGATTTATCACGCTCGCAAAATGGGAACACCGCTTATTTTGGTAACGGGCGACAGGGACAAAGAGTTGCTCGCCCGCTATACCGAGAATCTGCACATGAAGAATATTCTCGAAGCGGTAGGCAACGAGAATATTCCACTATTCGAACTTCAAGGGTTCGACCACGGTACCATGGAGATTCCCGGCCTAATGCTTCTGCTGGAATTAATGCGTAAATAGGGTGCTATTCCTCAAGAGGTTTTCCTGGTTTTACTGCAAAATCAATGTTGAAGACCGAGTCGCGACCTTCGTTTTGTATGGCAGATTGCATGAGGGGAATAAGTGAAGCATTTGTTGATTTGAAGGAGGCAGTAATGGCTGCAGCAAGAGTTTCTCTCACAAAGTCTTTTTGCTCTTTTTTGTCGAGCGACTTAATGTATAGAAATAGCTCCTTCTCATTCTCTTGTATTAAAGGGGATTCGACTGATAATGTATCAATATGGGCGATGACAGATTCAATTATTGAGTCTACCGAAGCATAGACCAGGGCGGAGTCCGGTGCCGCAAACTCAAAGGAGACTCCGTTTCCTATTGAAAGCGTGAGCGTATCTTTTTGAATTTGTGCATTTGAAGAACAAAGACAAATGACTGTAAATACAAAAGAGAGGATCGCTGATTTCATAATCGAAGTATTAGTGGTTTCAAATATTTTAGAAGGTTCAAAGTTTTCAAATGTAATCAAAATTTTAAATCACACTAATAAAACGATTAAATATTGTCTCTAAATATAAGAAAAACAATATCTTTGGAGATCAAATATTCATTGCTATAATAATTTACAAATCATGAAATTAAGAACGTTGGCCTCAGCGCTGCTTGTAGCGGCTACTGGTACGGCTATGCTAACCGGTTGTTGTACAAAAGGAAATAGTGAATGCACTGCCACTGCAAGTAGTTCTACTACTCAGGCTACAAAAGCTCCTTACCAAAAGAAGTATACCAATGCAGATTATTACAAAAATGGTGTATTCCAACCAGAAGTAGCATTGCAAGCTTACCTTGATATGTTTGCACACTATGGTGTAGAATACAACGACTTCTTGAAAGAGAATATGTTTATCTCTGACTTTAACCAAGGAGACTTTGAAAATGTTGGTATGGCTGGTGTATTCTGGCAAAACAATCCAGTTGCCGGATATGTAGGGCACAACATCTACCTATTGCCTAGTCAAGCAATTGTAGAGCATACGCACATGGGAACTTCTTTCCCTGCTAAAATGGAATCTTGGTATGTAGAGCATGGTTCGGCTCATAACTTCGGTATCGGCGAACCTACACCAAATCCTCCTGCAATGGCGCAGAGTCAGGAAAAATTCCGTACGGTAAAGAATTTTATTACAATGCAAGTTGGTGATACGGCTTCACTTACCGCAATCGAAACTCCTCACTTCTTGATGGCTGGTCCTACAGGGGCAGTTGTTCTTGAAACGGGTAACTATCACGATGGTTCGGGACTTCGTTTCGCAAATCCTTCGGTAGAGTTTATCGATGCATTGGAACCTTTAAAAGCAAAGAAACTAGAACTACAATCGGAAGAGATGTAATCTGTTTCGAAACGATATGAAATGAAACCACCTTTTGCGCTATCGACGATCGAAGCTGCAAAGGGTGGTTTTCTTTGTTTATGGATACAACTACGTTGGTGTAAGGTCGTTGTCTAATTTTGCAGTTTATTGCTCAGACACACTGTTTGATGCTTAAATGCTTTTGTGTATGAAGTTTGCTCTAGTGTATTGCTTTGGCTTACTTCACTCTTTTTTGCCGGTGCAGGAGGGGGCGGCGGAGGAGGAGGTGTACCTTCACTTTTCGCTTTGCTTGCACTGCTTGGTATTGGCGGTGGAGGAGGCGGTGGTGTCAAGCGATACTTAACGTCTGTAATCGGCTTGTTCAAGTTGAATATACGTGTATCATACTTGACAGCTAGCACATGTCTTTTGCTTTTGTTTGCTTCGATCCATACTCTGTATCTGAATGGCTTGTCATCTCTTAGTAGTTTCCCGACTGAAAGCGGAGTGTTATTGATTAGTTTTTCTACTGCCGATAAATAGGACTCGGGCAAATTATTCTTGGCCTTAGAGTTTCCTACTTGGGTAACTTTTACTTTTCCTTCACTGTCTACAGTATAGTCTGCCCAAATATTCCCATAGTAATCTTGGTTGTTGAGTATCTCTGAATTATAAATCCCTTGTACCAAATACTCGAGCAATACTTCTTCCGAAGGCTTTGCCTTTGTTGCTTCTTTATCTTGAGAAAGAGGCATTGAAGTGTCAGGGACAGATGATGAAAGAGCTTCGGATGTTTCAGGAGTTGTGTTTGCTGAAACAGAAAGCAGATCGGTAGCATTTCCCGTAGGGGAAAAGACGATAAGCATGGAGACTGTGAGCGGGATGAAGAGACCAATCTTCATCATTGCCCATCGATTTGACTTTGATTTTAGCATCATGGCAATTCGTTTTTTGAGTGTACTGTGATTGAAACTGTTGGCCAAGGTGTAGGAGCTGGTGCCAACAGCTTTCTTGATTAATAAGAGTTGATATGCTTTGGATTGGAATCCTTGCTTCAACACTTCGAGATCTGCTTCGTATTCATGAATAGCTTGCAGTTCTTGTTTGAGTAGGTACGCTGCGGGATTAAACCACTGCAGCGCGATAACGATTTCAGATAGTAGAATGTCGTACGAATGTTTCTTTTCGATATGTGCTATCTCGTGCGCCAGTATTTCATGGGCCGATTCTTTTATGTCTTGCTTCGAAATAAGAATATACTTTCGCCAACATGAGGGGGCATTATAGCGCGGCAAAATAACAAGTGTATAGTCTTGATACGTTGTCTTTGTGCCGGTCGCAATTGTTCTTTTGATTGCGATAATAGCATAAAGTAATCGCAAAATGGAGTAAAGAACGCCTGCAACGTAGATTGCCAGCATCATCATGACAAACCAATATGAATAGTCGAGGTTGTCTTCTTGTGTTGACAAATCCATTTGTATCGAGCTATTCGATTGTGTTTGTTGTTCGAAATCGACTGATGCTTCTGTTGCGGTAGGAGCATTGATGATTTCAGAAAGTTTGCCAATGCTAGATGGTATATGCTTTGTGTCGCTGAGCGAAATGGTAACGAATGGCAGCGCAAAAGCCGACATAAGTAGCGACAAAATCATAAAGCGGTTCACTTGGTGAAATGTCTCTTTGCTAAGCAAAAGCTTAAAGAAGAGATAAAACAGTGTGAGTAGAATCGACACTTTCAGTATGTATGAAAATAAAATGTCCATAGTCTTTGTGTTTACATTGTTCTAATCTCTTCTTTATTTAGTTACTTATCTAGCTTGATATCTTGCAGTGCCGGAGGTGTGCTTTGAATGTACTTGATTTCTGATTGCGGTTTGTTTATCTCGAAAATAGTATATTCAGAACCTACTCCGACTAAACGCTTAGTTCCGTATGCTGCATAGGTTAAGTGGTATTCTTTACCAACTCTACCGGTGAGGGCCGGAGCATTCTTAATCATATCATCTAAGGCAATTAAATATTCATTGCTAGCTGTGAGTCCGTTGTTACTGACTTCAACACTACCAGTCTTTATTTTTCCATTAGAATCAATAGAAAAATACAGTCTGGATCGGATATTATTGTCCGGAGTTTGTAGAATATAGGTTGCGAACATTTGATCAATTACATATTGAAGAAACGGCTGGCCGGTACTTTTAATGCAAACTTCTTGTGTTGAGGTGGCTTGATTTGCGGTGGTTGTTTCGTTCGCAAAACTTTCGGACTGCAACAACGGGTTTAGAACCGAAGTTTCATTAACTTTGTTATTAGAGTGAGTCTCGGTTGAGACTTCGGGTTCGGCAACGACCGGGTTGTTTACAACATCGGCAGCATTGCCCCACTGTGAAAAGACTGCAAGCATGGATGCAGTTAGCGGGATGAAGAATCCGATCTTCATCATCGCCCATTGATTTGATTTGCATTTTAACATCATAGCGATTCTTTTTTTAAGAGAACTGTGATTAAAGCTGTTGGCTAAGGTGTAGGAGCTGGTGCCAACGGCTTTTTTTATTAATAATAATTGATATTGCTTGGGATGAAATCCTTTATTGAGCACTTCTAGATCTGCTTCGTATTCGTGGATGGCTTGCAATTCTTGCTTAAGTAGATATGCTGCGGGGTTGAACCATTGTAGCAATATCATGACTTCGATTAGCAGTATATCCAATGAATGAAACTTATCGCTGTGTGCCATTTCGTGTGCGAGTATTTCGTCTTTTGCCTCTTGAAGGTCTTTTTCGGAAATAACAATGTGCCGAAACCAACTGTAGGGGGCTATGTTTGATGGATGTATAACCAATATATATTTGCCTATTCGCTTTGTTGTGCTCTGTTTTATGTGTTGTCGCAATGTGCGCATCGAAACAATTAGTTTTATCAAAGCTACAATTGCTCCACATATATATAGTATAAAAAGACCGATGAAAAGAAGTGAGACATAATTATAGGTGGTATTCGGCTGTTGAGTTGCTTTGGGTACAATCGCTTGTTTGACTGATTCCTGATGTATTTCTGCAGTTGTTGCGAGTGTAGCTTGCTCATCGGTAAAACGAATGATTTGATTTACTACGGGAGACAATGGCTCGGGCAGATCAAAAGGTGCCGGAATTATCGGTACGATAAACGCAAGGCTGATCAATGAAATAAGTACAGTTCTGTTTACCCGATGGAAGGTTTCCTTACTGAGTAATACTTTGAAGAAAAGATAAAACAGTGTAAGGCAAACTGAAACCTTGAGTATGTAAATTACAAATAAGTACATGATGTCTATTTTTGGTTGCCTTTTTCAACTTCCCGTATAAGCTCTTTGAGCTCGTCGATACTCAATGATTCTTCTTCAATCAAAGCCGAGACTAGTTTTTTGGGTGAACCGCCGAAAAACTTTTTCATAAACGTTTGCATACCACTCATGCTGTATTCGTCGCGAGTTTGCAGCGGATAGTATTGATAGGTATTGCCATATGTCTTGTGACTTAAGAGGCCTTTCTCTTCCAATACTCTTACGTAGGTAGAGATTGTATTAAAGTGTGGCTTCGGATCTGGGTAGAATTCGCAAATTTCTTTTACAAACAATGCTCCTTTATCCCAAAAGAAACTCATCACTTCTTCCTCTTTTTTAGAAAGCTTTTTCATAACCTGTTGTCGTTTTCTTTTATAACACGTGGAGAGTAACTAATTGTTCTAGTTTTCGAACTATGCTTCTTAGTTATTTGTTGTTTTTAACGTTGTGGGTGATTTATCGAATGGCTAAATTTAGTTTGTTGTGTTGCTATTTGTCCTATTATAAGTAGATTATTGTATGTAAAGGAGTCGTATTTACACAAAGTATTTGTGCTAATGAATTTAAAATAGTTACATTTGGGAGCTAACTTTAAAAAGACATGAAACTAAAGAAACTGACCTTGGTGTTGTTTACCTGTTTTGCGACGCAACTAGGCGCGCAGACGAATGTATGGACTCCTGATAATGGAAATGGAACGTTTACGAATCCGATTATGTGGGGCGACTGGCCCGATCCGGATGTGATACGTGTAAGGGATTACTTCTATATGGTGTCTACAAGTATGCATTATGTGCCGGGATGCCCGATTGTGCGATCAAAAGATTTGGTCAATTGGGAGATGGTGGGTTATGCAGTGGATAGATACGATGAAGATCCGAAGTATAATCTGGATGGCGGAAACTTGTATTTGAACGGATCTTGGGCGGCAACGATCAGACATCATAACGATAAGTTTTATGTAGGATTCTGTACTCCGTATGGATGGGGGCGCGAAACCGGACACTATTCGATGTGCATTGCCGATAAACCCGAAGGGCCTTGGGAGCGTGTTGTATTTCCGGAATATCTTTACGATCCGGGATTGCTGTTTGATGACGACGGAAAAGTTTATGTAATACACGGACAACACAATTTGTACGCAACGGAGTTGAATGCCGACGGTCGTTCGGTAAAGGGAGAAAATGTGCTCATTTGGGATAAAGGGATCTTAAACCCGAATACGCAAAAAGGGCATATGGGAATGGAAGGTTCGCATGCTTATAAAATCAACGGGATGTATTACATTACATGTCCTGCGGGAGGTACTGAAGGATGGCAGGTTTGTTTGCGATCAAAGAATATTTACGGGCCGTACGAATCTAAGATCATTATGAATGATTGCACCTCTTATCCTACCAATGGTATGCATCAAGGCGGAATGGTACAACTGAAAAACGGCGATTGGTGGTTTATAATCATGCAAGATCGCGGGGCTATCGGGCGAGTTCCTCACTTAATGCCGGTAAAATGGGTTGACGGTTGGCCAATGATTGGCGACATGGGGAAAGACTTGATTACGTATCCGAAACCAAAAGTCGAGAAGAAGTCTGCAATCTTCTCTCCGGCAACCAACGATGAATTTGCAGGTAAAAGCCTTGGATTACAATGGCAATGGAATCATAATCCGGACAATTCGAAATGGACACTGTCGGAACGAAAAGGGTACATGCGATTAAAGGCATCAAAGGCAGAGTCGTTGAAAAATGCGCGCAATACATTGACGCAACGTGTGCAAGGGCCAAGCTGCGAAGGTTCTGTTGCAATTGATTTGAGCGGACTAAAGAACGGAAATGTTGCAGGTTTCGGTGTATTTGAGTTTCCGTATGCTTTTGTTGGCGTGCGACAAGAAAATGGAAAGAAAGAACTGATCATGTGTAATGACGGAGCAGTGATCGATTCAATGCAATTGAATGGAGAGCAAAAGTTGTGGGTACGTGCTCGGGTTACTGACAAGGACTTTACGGCACGATTCTACTATAGCCTCGACGGGTATCAGTATCATCAAATCGGGAATGTGCTGAATATGGGGTTAGGACTTCCTTGGACTGCCAATCGCTTTGCTTTGTTTAATTTCTCAACAACCGATGAAGGGGTAGATGGTTATGCTGATTTTGATTGGTTCCGCTTTACAAACAAGTAAAGTTTTTAGGCTTAGTC
Source organism: uncultured Porphyromonadaceae bacterium (assembly GCA_947074265.1). GTDB lineage: Bacteria > Bacteroidota > Bacteroidia > Bacteroidales > CAMTPD01 > UBA12018. Next base: position 2,860 of record CAMTPD010000014.1, on the reverse strand, counting down.
ATGTTTTTTAGCAGATGATTTGATAAATTTGTGGTTTATTGCTGAATTATAACTACTAAAGAATGATGCAAAGTGATTCATTATCAGTGAGCTCAACGCAGCAGCGAATGCGTTATGCCATGTTGTCTTTTTTTCTTGCTCAGGGACTTTGTTTCTCTTCATGGGCAAGTCGTATTCCCGATATCAAACAGCTATTTGATGTAAACTACGCTTTCTATTGGGGATTGGTTTTGTTTTTAATCCCTGTAGGTAAGTTTATTGCGATTCCTCTTGCCGGATATCTGGTGTCAAAACTGGGGAGTCGCATCATGGTGCAAATTAGTATCATGGGATATGCCTTGGCTTTGTTTGCCATTGGTACCGCTACAAACATTTATGTGTTGGGCGTTTGTCTATTTTGCTTTGGTGTATTTTGGAATTTATGCGATATATCGTTGAATACACAAGCTATCGGTATTGAACGAGTTTATGGGCGTACCATCATGGCTTCGTTTCACGGAGGTTGGAGTCTTGCAGCTTGCTTGGGTGCACTTATCGGGTTTATTATGATTATTCAAGATATAAATCCTTTTTGGCATTTTAGTTTGATTGCGTTGATTATCCTTGGTGTTACGATAATGAATAGAGGTTATCTGCAAGAAGACAAACAAGACGATGAGTTGGTTACCGATGAGATAAAAGAAGAGAAAGTATCTTTGTTGAGTTTTATCAAACGTCCCGAATCGTTGCTTTTGAAGTTAGGGTTGGTAGGTTTGCTTGCCTTGATTGTAGAAAGTGCAATGTTCGATTGGAGTGGGGTTTATTTTGAAACCGTATTGAAGGCTCCTAAATCGATGCAAATCGGCTTTCTTGTTTTCATGGTAATGATGACGGTAGGTAGATTCCTTACTAATTTTGCTTACGGCAAACTCGGCAAAAAGAAAGTATTACAACTTGCCGGAGTATTCATCTCGATTGGCTTTTTTATCTCTGCGCTATTCCCGGGATATTTTAGTTCGATGGAATTGAATGTAGCCGTAAACTCAATCGGATTTATGCTTGTAGGGTTAGGTATTTCTTGTATGGTACCTACGATCTACAGCTTGGTTGGCGAGCAATCGAAAACTCCGGTGGGAATTGCGTTAACTATATTATCTAGTATAAGCTTTATCGGATCATTGGTTGCACCGTTGCTAATTGGTGGAATTGCTCAATGGTTTGATATGAAATATGCATACATGGTGATTGGTGTATTGGGCGTATTTATCGTATTGATGACTACATTTGGTAAAATAACTAAGTCTGATGATTAAGTAGGTCTTCTTCTTTTTTGAAGAAGAATTTAAGTATAATGAAAAAGCTCACAAAGACGAACATTCTGTTCTCTTTGTGAGCTTTTCTTATGTTGGAGACTTTCGATTATAATTCGGGAAGTCTTTGTTCGCAGTTCTTCATGCAACTAAGAATATCTTCCTCTGTGCCGTCGAACGGACCAGACTTTTGTATCTTGATTGTTGACATGGCTGCTGCATAATGTCCGGCTTCTTCAGGTGTTGCACCTTGAGCACGTTTGTATAAGTAACCACACATGTATGTGTCACCACAGCCCGTAGCATCAACAACTTCATTTGGTTTGTATGCAGGGATGCGGTAAAATGCTTTGCCGTCGTAGATAACAGAACCTAGACTTCCTAGTGTGATTAGGACTTCTTTGATTCCCCATTCGTGTAGGCAAGTGGCTGCTTTTCGAATATCACTATAGCCGGTAAGCACTTCCATTTCATGTTCGTTTGCTTTCATGAAGTGAATGTGCTTCATCGCCTCAAGCTTATCTGTCCAGTCAACGGCAAAAACTTGTTCATCTCTGACTTCTCTTAAATAACCTTGAGAGTCTACAGATACTTTGCCTTTGCTTGCCATAAACTTAACCAGATCTAGCGAAAAATCATCTGCCATTAAGCTACCCAAGTGAAAGATCTCAGCATCAAGATCTTTTAAGAAGTCTACAGTAAACGGATCGGCCTTTGCCGTTACGCGTTGTGTTCTGTTATCTTGGTTTTCTCCATAAATATTCTCAAAACATAGTGTCTTCTTACTCGGCATAACCAATACATCGATGCCTTCTTCTTGCAGCTTATTCGCAATACCAATTTCTGATGTTGCAAGAGCTGTAGCAAGTTTATACTGAATGGGGTTGAGGTTTTTAATAGCGCTAGAGAAATAAAAAGCGGTTCATCCCGGCATATCTACTGTTTTCTTTGGTGTGATCACTTTGTCAAGCGTTATATGTCCCACACAACATAGATCGTATTTTGTCATCTTATTTTATATTTAATGTAAAGTTAGCAACTACAATCAGACGTACAAGTCGGATTCTTGTAAAATGTTTGTTATTTTTGGACATACAATTAATATAAAGCATTCAAACAATGTATACAATTCGTAAATCAGAGATTGCAGATATTCCACGTATGTTGGAGATTATCGCAGAAGCTCAGGCTGCTTTTCGAGCACAAGGTATTGACCAGTGGCAAGATGGATACCCAAATGAAGAAGTTCTGCTACAAGATATAGCAGCGGGAGATAGTTATGTTGTTTTTGAAGATAAGCAGTTGGTTGCTACCGCAATGATTTCGTTCGATGGCGACCCTAATTATAAAGTAATTATTGGAGCTTGGAAAAATGATTTACCGTATGCGGTAGTACATCGTATTGCAGTAGCAGCTTCCCAAAAAGGAAAAGGTATAGCCGGTTATATTCTTGACGCTGCTCGCTCTATGTGTAAAGAGCGAGGTGTGACATGAATGCGTATCGATACCCCTGTCGAGAACCCTGCTATGCAGCGTTCTCTTGAGAGGCTTGCCTACTGTTATTGTGGAAT
>CAMTPD010000013.1 GCA_947074265.1 uncultured Porphyromonadaceae bacterium | reverse complement strand
GAGTTCAGACGTGTGCTCTTCCGATCTCCGGTAAGCCAATCTACCGCAATCACTTCACCCGATTCCGATCCTTGGTTGATAGGACCAGCTCGAAAGAGAGAAGCCGTTTTACTAACTGTAAAGTAATCGGATGAAACCATATCGTTTGTTGGTCCTGTGATCGAGATACGATAATATCCTTCGTGAGCAAGAGACAACGGCAACGTATAATTGAGTATCTGATACGGTGCAGCTTGTGGAAGTGTTACTTGTTTATCGTAAACAGTAACGGCATTACTTATCTCGGAAGTGTCGATACGTGATGAAAAGCGAAGAGCTTTATCGCTAATCGACAATTGCTCGATACGTACATGGAAAGAGTTGAGGTTGCGATACGAAAGTTCGATCAATGTAGAACGATTCGGATACACTAGACTCGGAAACTGCGATTGAATATATGGAAGCGTAATTTGATCTAGCAATCTTTTTACCAATGTAATTTGATCACTATTGGGATAACGAGTTACAGCAGCAGTACATAAATTATACACCTCTTTGTTGCTTTCACTTTCAGGGATAGTATAATTATTGAGAATAGCCTGCGCTTTTTGTGCAATTGCTACTACGATATACGGATCATTTGCATACGCTTTAATTAATGTATCGAGAGCCTTTACATATTCAGATTTTGTAATCTTCTTACTGCCTTTATTCATAAGCAACTCGAAAGATAAGCGATCTAGTTCGCTTTGAATAAGGGCAGACTTATTGCCTTGTTTCTGTTTTTCAAAATCGATAAGTTGATCGTATAAATGAATGATCTCCGAATCCTGAGCATTGGTTTGCTTCAGCAACTCGATGTTTTGTATCAGTAGAAATTCGTACAGTGAAGTATATACATCCGGGAAGGTACTATTCGGTTGTACGTTTGTGATCAACTTTGGAAAATCATTGATGTCTATTTTACCGAGCTCTTCTTTATTTTTGAGCGAAGCTTGTATCGACCAGTCAATCTTTTGTTTCAGCTGTTCGTCCGAAAGTGGAAGCAATGCTACATCTTCACTCGGTAAATTGTTGAACGGTACAAAGTCCGTTGTAATCTGACCATAGTACGTTGCATAGAGATGAGCCAATACATAATTAGCCAACGCTTTTTCCGCCACATTTGCAGTAACGGAAGATGTTGCGAGCTTTTCGAGAGGGATCAACTCTTTTGAAAATAAAGATTTATCTTTTTGTGTCGAATCGCGTAATTGAACAAGCAACGTTTGCAACTTTTGAGTCGAATAATTAGATGTTGTTGTTATTGTTTGAGCAAATAGGGTTGGTAATCCTATCAAAAAAGTACCGATTATCGTAAAGATTCCTTTTCTCATATCCATTTTCTTTTGCCGTTAATATCCAAATAGAATAAGGTTTACACTCAGTAAACAGTTCCTTATAATAGATAGATACATTATTAACGTAAAAAAATGTTTACAATAGCGTATTATTTGTTAATCGCAACGTGAGATAAAAAAAGTCGAATCAGTTAATCAAACCAATTCGACTTTTCAGTTAGGAGATACAAGCAAAGGCTTGTATCGTATTTTATTGTTTTCTGTCCAGTGTAACGAATGAATACGGATATGGATTCTTTTCGTCGGCATCGTGATCTTCTCGATCGGTAACTACCCATTCGTCCGTTTCAATTTGTGGAAAGAACGTATCGGCATCTTCGAAATGATGGTGAATGTAGGTCAGGTACAAACGATCAGCTTTCGGTAACGATTCATTATATAATACGGCACCACCGATGATGAATACCTCTTCTTCCGATTCGAAATGAGGCAAAGCCTCCTCGAGCGAATGGTATACCTGGCAACCTTCAAATGTAGACCCTTCTGTGCGGGTAAGCACTACATTGGTACGATTAGGCAAAGCTCCTTTGGGAAGCGACTCAAATGTGCGTCGTCCCATAATAATGGTATGCCCGGTCGTAAGCGCCTTGAAGTGCTTGAGGTCGGCAGGCATGTAGCACAACAAATCGTTGTTTTTGCCAATCGCATTTTCTTGTGCAACGGCAACTATGATTGATAATTTGCTCATCTTCTTTTCCTTCTTTCTCGTTTATACTGCAACGATACCTTTGATGTGCGGATGCGGATCGTAACCTTCTAATGTAAAATCTTCGAACTCGAAGTCGAAAATACTTTTCACCTCCGGATTAATCTTCATCGTAGGTAACGTGCGCGGTTCGCGGCTCAACTGTTCTTTCACCTGATCCATGTGGTTCATGTAAATGTGTGCGTCGCCCAAGGTGTGTACAAACTCACCCGGTTTAAGACCCGTAACTTGCGCCATCATCATCAATAGCAAAGCATACGAAGCAATGTTGAAAGGAACACCCAAGAAAATATCGGCACTGCGTTGATACAGTTGCAAGCTTAGTTTCCCGTCTGCCACATAAAACTGGAAGAAAGCATGGCAAGGAGGCAAGTTCATGTTGTTAAGATCAGCCACATTCCATGCACTCACGATAATACGACGCGAGTCGGGATTGTTTTTAATCGTCTCTACCACTTCCGATATTTGATCGATGTGTCCGCCATTATAGTCGGGCCAAGATCTCCATTGGTATCCGTAGATGTGACCAAGATCACCATCGGCATCGGCCCACTCATTCCAGATACGTACACCATGGTCTTGAAGATACTTTACATTCGTATCGCCTTTCAAGAACCAAAGCAATTCATACACGATCGACTTCAAGTGAAGTTTCTTTGTTGTAATCATCGGAAAACCATCTTCCAGGTTGAAGCGCATTTGATGACCAAACACACTTTTTGTACCCGTCCCGGTACGGTCTTCCTTAAACGCACCCTCATTGAGAACGCGTTCAAGCAAATCTGTATATTGTTTCATTGTTTTTGTTTAAGCAATTATTGAGCATCCGGCAACTCGTATAGATACTCCGGTGCAAAGCCAATCTCATCGTTCCAATCAATGGTAAACGGATCAAGCTTAAAAGACTTGAAGTAATCTATATTTGCAAGTTTCTTGCAAAGCCCTTTGCCCGAGTTGACAATACTAGTGAAGTCAATAATTTTTGTTTCCCCTGTATTAAACCAAGCTTTAATTCTGTAACCATCAAGATACTCAGCCTTGGTAATGGTTAAAAGTGTTGTATTATCCATTTCTGATTTTATTTAAGAGGTTCAATTTTATTAGGGCTCTCAAATTCTTGAAGGCGCTTCCAGTTCTGTAATAATTCATCTTTGTGAAGATCAAGCCAATCGAAAACTAAATTCAGCGCGCGACGAGGTAGAGACCCTGTTACGATACCATCTTCAATGGTTATACTTGCTTTATAATTCTCATACCAAACATGAAAATGAGGAGGATTATGCTCACTCACGTACATGTAAATGATGATTCCGTAAAATCGACTTATTTCCGGCATAATTACTTATTTGAAGTATCCTTGATGCAAAGATACAATGATTATTTGTTATTGAAGCCGATTCGCCCGGGGCGGAAAGACATCTATTCTTTAATAAAAGCAAAGCGCGAACAATTGTTTATTTCGAGATCAAATAACCAGCAAGCCGGCTTCGTTGAGGGCTTCGAAGGCCGGAGAAGCGAGGAAGTCTTCGAGTTTGATTTGCGCTTTATCGGCAAGTAGCCCGGCAAATGCTTCGAGGGTAACGGTTTCACCCGTTTCCGGTTTCAAGCTTGGCAACGTATGGTGCAGGAATTGTGCCAAGTTGTTGGTACAATCGCACGCCAGAGTTGCGGTCTTGTTGTTGATTACTAAACGCGTTGCTACAGACTTTTTGCCTTTGCGGTTGCGTTCGGTTTGTTCGATTTCGGTAGTACCGCCCAGCCAAACAATCTTTTGTCGAGGGGAGATGCTGCGTTTCTCACGCGTGTCTATCACCCGTTCGATGTACGATGGTGGTAGCGTAGTGCGCGGAATCTTAAAGTCGAACCATTTGTGAAGCGGCAAGTCGAAACCTGCACCCTGCATGTAGTTGTAAAGCGAAACGCGAAGACCTTCCGAGAAAAGTCCGTGATCACAACCTTTCTTATCCACAAACTGCACATCGTTTTTGGCAAATCCGCCAAAAGGTCCTTCGATCACTTCCGCGCCAAAGCTTTCGGGCGAAAGGCCTACCGGGCTGTGAGCCGTCATGGCAAAACGGTGCCAGAAGCCTGATTGCACCACTTCGTTCTCGAACAACTGGCGAACAGTCTCCATCGAATCGATGGTCTCTTGTGCCGTTTGCGTAGGGAAACCATACATCAAATAAGCATGAACCATGATGCCCGACTGCGTAAAATGATTGGCCACGCGTGCTACTTGTGCCACGTCTACCCCTTTGTTAATCAGTTTAAGCAAACGATCCGAAGCAATCTCCAGTCCGCCCGAAACGGCAATACACCCTGCAGCCTTCATCAGTCGGCAAAGATCGGCAGTAAAGCTACGTTCGAAGCGAATGTTGCCCCACCAAACCACCTTCATGCGTCGGCGCAAAATCTCCAAGCAAAGCTCTTTGAGCAAAGCAGGCGGTGCGGCCTCGTCCACAAAGTGAAAGCCAGGTTCGCCGGTTTGTTGCATGATCTTCTGCATACGGTCGGCCAGTTGTGCCGCAGTGGTTTGGTTGAAACGTTTGATGTAGTCGAGCGAACCATCGCAGAAAGCACATTTTCCCCAGTAGCAACCGTGTGCCAGCGTCATCTTGTTCCATCTGCCGTCGCTCCAAAGCTTGTGCATCGGGTTTGCGATTTCGATGATCGAAACGTAGCTATCCAAGTGTAGCCCCTCGTAGTCGGGGTAACCACATTCGGCATGCGATACATCCTTGATGGCTGCATTTTCGAGGTAAACCGTCTTGTTTTCTTTCAAGACAAACGTGCGGTTGAGTTCGTCTTCGCCAATCTCCTTGTTGAGCAAACGAACCAACTGAAGCATCGGGATCTCTCCGTCGTCGAGTAATATATAATCGGTATATTTAAAGATACGTGTCTCTTCGAGCGAGCGTAGTTCGGTATTGGGAAAGCCGCCGCCCATCGCGATTTGCACGGAAGGATAATTCGCTTTGATCCATTCGCCACAGCGAAGCGCCGAGTACAAGTTGCCCGGAAAAGGAATGGTAATCCCCATCAACGTAGGATTGTGTTGCTCGATTTGCTGTTTGAGCTGAGTTATCAACAGGTTGTCAATAACTGTGAGCGGCTTCTCCAGTTCGGCTTGCAAGGCATCGAACGAAGAGGCGCAACGACCCAATTGCTCGGCATAGCGGCTAAACCCGAAATGCGGATCAACAGCTTCGGTAATCAAGTCGCCCAAGTCTTCGAGATACAGTGTGCACAAATGGATCGCTTTATCGCGCAAACCGATCGCGCCAAATGCCCAATCGAGATCTTCCGTATGTTCGAAGCGCGAAGCCTGCGGCAGAAAATCACCATCGGCAATCAGCTGTGCCAACGTTTGTCTTTTCCCTTGCAAAAAAGCAATCACACTATCGATGGTATCGAGGTAGGCATCGGCCATTTCCACGATATGCAATGAGTTTTCGGAAAGATCATTTTTGCGGGTACGCGCCATGTCGAAGCACACCGAAAGTCCTTGTCTGGAAAATAGCGCAAGGAAAACATCGATGCTCAAGTCGCATTGAGCCGTTTCGATCCCTTGTTGAGAAAGAAACGCTTTGAGGTAGGCCGTAGCCGGATATGGCGTGTTTAGCTGTGTAAACGGGGGAGTTATGAGTAATACTTTCTGCATCATTCCACTAGCATTAATAGATATAACAAAGGTAGGGTTTTATTCATTCACTTGCGGCACCGAAAAATGCAACTTTCCGTTAAAGATATACGTGTCGGTATGCTTAGAGGATGTTGAAAACTCCATAAAGTCTGACCGATAACCTGCGGCATACACTGCAACAAGATACTGTTCGTTGGGTTTGAGCGGTACCGAAAATGTGGCGTCATGCAGTAGCCGTTCTACGATTTCGCCCGATCGGGAAACCAGCTTGAGCCGATAAACAGACGGAGTTTCGCCCGAGATAAACGCGACCGAGCCTTGCAGTCGATGCAAAGACGGTAACTGCTCAACGGCAAAGAGGCTTGAATACCCTTTCGGGTGCTCACGCGAAGAAGTGAAATACCCTTTCTTGCCATTCGAGAAAAAGGCAATTGCATAATCATCTGCCGTAGAATTTACCGGAGCGGGAAGGTGTTCGATCCGTACCGGTAGTTGCTCGCGAAGGATACATTGAAAGATGTCTTTACCGCCAAAGCCGGCATGTCCGTCAGACGTAAAGCAAAGCGTAGTATCGTTTCGAAACGACGGATACTCTTCGTCGAAAGGGGTATTGATGAGGTTGCCTAAGTTTTCGGGAATGCTATTGTGCACAATTGGAAATGCAATGCGGTAGAGATCGGATCCACCCATTCCGCGGACCGATTCATCGTTGTCTGCTCTCGATTGTGCGGCAAAGTAAAGCCATTTCCCACAGGGCGAAAAGCATGCATGCTTGGGGTTTGCTACGTCGGATAGCGGGATCGATTGCGGAATACTCCACGTATTGTTTCTTTTTTCGGTGAGTAGCAATTCGTAATGCACCCCTTTGCGTTCGCTTCGTCTTGTAACCACCATGAATGTTCCTTTGGGATGCACGGCGCAATGCTCTTCACCGGCATCACTGTTGATGGTGTTGGGGAGGTGCACGGGCTTGGCAACGCTGTCGGGTATAGCGATGATGGCAGAAAAAAGATCGGCAAACTTCTGTCCCGTTTGCTTGCTTTTACCTGTTCCGAAGGTCAGTTTGCGATCGCTGGCAAAGAGCAATTGATGGTCGTTAAAGATCACCGGAGCCCATTCGTTGCGTGGCGACTCCGTTCCTTTTACAACCGCGACACGATAACTCGTTGATGCCGATTCGGCCAGCTGATTTGGTTTTTGCGTAGCGTTGAGGCGGGCACGGCAACTTTCCATTCGTGCGCGAATCTGTTCCCGCTTAGCTTTGTCCTTTCGGTCGGTTTTCGCATATACTTTTCGATACGAAGCATAGGCCTCGTGCCAGTATTCGTGGGCATAACTCCTCGCCGCATCCGACAAATGCGTTGCCCTGCAACCTATTGTCAGGAAGCCGATCAGACAAAGAACGGATATTGTGAAAACCTTTCGAGTATAGGGTCTTTTCATGGTGTCGTATGGCTTATAATTTACAATAAGCCTTGTTTTTGAGAGTATTGCAACTGTTTTTTGCGAGGCTAAAATAGGGCTTTTGTCTGTGTTTTACGCGCTAGATTGCAAAAAGTGATCGATTTTTCAGGTTCGGAAAATGGGATTTCAGTCGCAATCAAAAGGCATCAGGCTCGAAATAAAGCAGCGTGAAAGCATGAATACGACAAATTGGGCTCGAAAACGATGCTTGGTTTGTGCAAAAAGCTCGTTTGGTTCTCAAAAAAAGCAAATAACCTTCCCGAAAAAACCTTATTTGGTTCTTTTGAGAAGGTTATTAGGTTTTCGGGGAGAGTATTTTCAGTCACCGTGAATACTTTTTACACTCACCGCGAAGAGTATTTTCATTCATAGTGAAGACTGTGTGCACTCTTCACTATAACGCAAAACAGTCTTCATTGAAAACGTTTTGCCTATCTGGGGAGTTTGTGCGTCATTATTGCGACGAGGCTGCAACGACTGTGTCGTCATGCGGCAGACTATCGGCAGAAACCATTCTGCGAGAGTTGGGCCGTTACAAATAGAAGCTACCCAAAGCCGATCGCAATCATTTTGCAGGTTGGTAAAAATCTTCTCCATAACGACCGAGCAAATCGGTTATCAACCCTCGCGCTTTTCGCGTCAATATGTAAGTAAAAAAATGATCACAAAACAACGTGAACCAGATAAATACAGGCCTCTTTCGGCAAAATTGGCTTTTGAGACCGTACAAAGAGGAACTTTTGGTCTTTGTATCAAAACATACAATAAGGTGTGTCCCGGATCTAATGTCTTGTACTTCAGGTTGCTTAATGGAATGCAAACTTCGTTAATTCGGCTCACACTTAACATTTTCATATCAACTATTAATTGCAAGCTTACGTTTTAATACAGATAAATTCAAGTCAATGTATAAATTAAAGCACAAGGTGTATGAAACAGTTTGTAAAGGTTTTAGGACTTAGTTTGTGCGGTTTGATGATTTCGGCAGCACTAAGCGAGCCGGTAGAAGCCTGCACAAGGGCTTTGTATAAAGGGGAAAACGGATTGGTGATTACAGGCCGCACGATGGACTGGATGGAAGATATGAAAACCAACCTGTACCTGTTGCCGAGAGGAATAGAAAGGCGTGGCGCTGTTGGAAACAATGCAATGGTGTGGAAAGCCAAGTACGGAAGTATTGTTTCTTCGGGCTATGAAATCGGAACAGCCGACGGCATGAACGAAAAAGGACTAGTGGCGAATGCGCTTTATTTGGCCGAGTCGAGTTATCAACGCCCCGGTGATAACCGTCCGGAAATGAATATTTCTTTGTGGGCACAGTATGTATTAGACAATTTTGCAACGGTCGATGAAGCCGTACAAGCATTGAGTCAAGATTTGTTTCAGATCGTAGCACCAACACTTCCCAATGGTTCGGGTGCGCAATTGCACTTGTCCATATCCGATCCTAGTGGCAACAGTGCCATTTTTGAATATTTCGACGGAAAGATTGTAATACATTCGGGACCGGAGTTTGTGGTAATGACAAACTCTCCACGATACGATAAGCAAATTACGCTCAATGATTATTGGCAACAAATAGGAGGATTGGTCATGCTTCCGGGCACCAATCGCGCGTCTGACCGTTTTGTACGTGCGTCATTTTATATAGGAGCCATTCCGAAAACAGGCAATTTTCACGAAGGTGTTGCCGGTGTGTTCAGTGTAATGCGTAATGTTTCGGTACCGTTGGGAATTAGTACACCTAATCAGCCCAACATTGCTTCAACAATTTGGCGCACTGTTTCGGATCAAACAAATAAGGTGTATTACTTTGAATCAACCTTGTCTCCCAATATATTTTGGATCAATCTGGCTGATCTCAACTTTGCCGAAAATGCTCCGGTGAAGAAACTCGCACTATCTGATGGCCAAATTTATGCCGGAAATGCTTCGGCTAAGATGGCAGATAGCAAGCCTTTTGTATTTATGATTGAATAAACTTCTCGTTACAGTTGAATAGTAATGTGTTTTTATTTGGGTGATTAGATTAACCGAAGACTCATTCGCTGTTTGCTTAACTAAAAGATGGTAATATAGTATCATAGGTTGGGTAAATAGTGGATGAGTTTCTTTTGTTGAAGCTATACCTTTGTCGGTATAAAGAACCGAATAATAGGTATATACCATGAAACACTACAAGCATTCTTTGTTGGCACTGCTTACGCTCTCTTCCATTCCATTAACCGGATTTGCGCAAAGTGAGGTGCCTCTTTCGGCACAGGTAAAAAGGGCCGGGCATGTTTTCGATCGAATCAAACCCGAATCGATCGCACTATCACTTACACATCGGGCAAAGGGGGGTGAGGATGTTGCTTTACAACAAAAGCAATTGCAGCAACTCAACAATCAATGGCAATCAATTGCCCGGCAGATAGCCCCACTGACCGATTCGGTCGCTTTCGTAAAACAAGTGGCAGAGTTGGAAGCCCTCGAGAAGCAAATTGCTTTGTCGAATCCTTCGCTCGACTTTGATTAAATCTTAGTTGCGAATTATCGCTTGGGCGAGAAAGCGCGCAAAGCAATGGCTCCGGCCTTGGGCACGGCACCCAACAACTGGTCGTCGCTGCTTTCGTCGCGCCGAAAAGGATACGATGCTGCCTTGGTTGTGCTTTCCGATCTGAATGGAACGTTGAAGAAAGATACGATCTACAAACCCGGGTACGACGCACCTTTGTCGGATATTCGCCTCAATTGGAATGCCGATGCCGTGCTGTTTTCTTCGACCGATACCACGGGGAAATGGAATGTTTACGAATACAACCTCAATACGAATACACATAAAAAAGCAATCGACAGCGAAGAGGCAGATCTTGAGTTTTGCGATGCAAACTATTTGCCCGACGGAAAACTGATTGCTACCACCAACATCGGATACAATGGCGTGCCGTGTGTGCACGGAAGCGATATGGTGGCCAACTTGATCTCTTACGATCCGCAGTCGAAAGGGCTGAGAAGGCTTACGTTTGACCAAGACGGTAACTGGAATCCGGTGCTTCTGCCCAATGGTCGCATAATGTATACGCGCTGGGAATATACCGACCTTACCCACTATTTCTCGCGCATTGTGATGCACATGAACCCCGACGGTACCGAAAACAAAGCTTTGTACGGTAGCGGTTCGTACTTTCCGAATAGTATTTTCGACGTTCAGCCCATCTCAAAGTTCGGCTCTAAGTTTGTCGGTATCATTTCGGGGCATCACGGCGTAGCCCGCTCGGGGCGCATGATCGTCTTTGATCCGTCCAAATCGCGCAAGGAAGAGCAGGGGATGTTGCAAGAGATTCCGTTTCGCGATCGCAAGATCGTGCCCGAAATTAAAGACGAACTCGTAAATGGTGTGTGGCCTCAGTTTATCAAGCCTTTTCCGCTCAACGAAAACTATTTTCTGGTTGCGGCAAAACCCTATGCCGATGCCCTGTGGGGAATTTATCTGGTCGATGTATTCGATAACATGACCTGCATTGCCGAATACGAGGGAGAAGGACTGATCGCGCCTATTCCGTTGCAAAAGTCTGCTACGCCACCGGTTATTCCCGATAAGATCAAACCCGACGATAAAGAAGCTACCGTATTTATTCAGGATATCTACGAGGGCGAAGGTAGCCGGGGTATTCCGCGTGGTGCCATTAAGTCGGTGCGCATTTTTGCTTACGAATATGCGTATGTGCAGTCGCCTTCCGACCACGACGCGCAGGGGATTCAAAGTGGATGGGACATCAAACGCATCTTGGGTACGGTACCTGTTGAGGCAGATGGCTCGGTGATGTTTAAGATTCCTGCCAATACGCCCGTATCCATTCAACCGCTCGACTCTGCCGGAGCTGCTTTGCAATGGATGCGAAGCTGGATAGCGGGCATGCCGGGCGAGATTGTCTCGTGTGTGGGTTGTCATGAAGATCAAAACCAAATACCGATACCGAAACGCACGATGGCTGCATTGAAAGAAGCGCAACCGCTCACTGCTCCTACAGGAGGCGTGCGTCCGTTTACGTTCAACCTCGAAGTGCAACCGATACTAGACCGAGCATGTGTTTCGTGTCACGACGGCACAAACCAAGCGATGGACTTGCGCAAAGGAAACGAAGTCGATTACAAACGGGGCAACTATACCAAGATTCATCGCGTGTATGAGCAGAGTTATCTCAACCTGCATCCGTATGTGTATCGTCAAGGTCCAGAGGCCGACATGTATGTGTTGAAGCCGGGAGAATACCACGTAGATAACAGCGAACTCATTCGCATTTTGAAAGCCGGACACCACGGGGTGAAGTTGGCCGATACCGATTGGCAAACACTTTATCAGTGGATCGATTTGAACGCTCCGTACTTTGGTGCGTTTATGCAAATGAGTCAGTTTAAAAACAACGACCAGTATGAACGTCGCCGCGAACTGGGCCGTAAATACAGCAACGTCGATGTAGATTGGCGCAAAGAGCTGGAAGCGTATGCCGGTTATATGAAGACGCAACAGCCTGCAGGCTTGGAGCGCGAAACTTCCTCGTCGAAAAACGGCAAGACTCCGAAGGTAAAAGGTTTCCCTGTAAGCGAGGAGCAAATGGCGACCTTGCAGAAAGGGCAGCAAACGAAAACGATCGAAGTGGCTCCGGGTATCGCAGTTGATTTGGTTTGGGTGCCGGCTGGTAAATTTGTGATGGGGGCATCGGATGAGGTTGCTTCGTCGCCACAGCGAAAAGCAACGGTAGAAAAAGGTTTCTGGATGAGTAAGACGGAAATTACCAACGAGCAGTATCGGGCGATCTTCCCGCAACACGATAGTCGCATCATCGGGCAGTTCTGGAAAGATCATACGACACCGGGCTATTGGATCAACGGTAAAACACAACCCGTAGTACGTGTAAGTTGGGACGAGGCAAACGCTTTCTGCCAAGCTCTCTCCAAGAATCTGAACGCAACGGTTGCACTGCCTACCGAAACACAATGGGAGTGGGCTGCTCGCGGCGGTAACGATACCGACTTCTGGTTTGGCGAAAAAGGAGCATCGTTTGCCCGTTTCGAAAACTTGGCCGATACTTCGCTCACCGACTTTGCAGTACAGGGGGTAGATCCGCGGCCGATGAAACCGACCGAACCGATGCGTGCATTTTGGGACTTCATTCCGAAAGTTCCTACCGAGAATGACGGGGCAATGATTGTTGCAGACGTGGCATCGTACGAACCCAACAATTGGGGCTTGCACGATATGCTGGGCAATGTAGCAGAGTGGACTCGCTCGGCAAAGTCG
>CAMTPD010000012.1 GCA_947074265.1 uncultured Porphyromonadaceae bacterium | reverse complement strand
TGCTGAATAACCAAAGTGATTGTTCCTTTTTTTGTATCTGCCTCAGCAATGGATAAAGGAATACGTTCACCTTTTTCGCCAACTTTTACAATAACAAAGTGGCCGGCTTTGCGAGCCTTCGCAATCAGAGGTGCTTCTACCTCCAACTTAACGACATTTGTAGAGAAAAACTCTTTGCTTACTATTATATTCATTTATCTCAATGAGTTGTTATTTCTTTTATTTGCAAAAATATAGTAAAAACACTAAATGCGAAATAAAAAGTATGTTTAGTTTCCTGTTTTATCTTTCATGGTTTTACTTTTTTAGCGTTGTGGGTGTCAAATTGTGAGATGAGGTTTAAAAGTTGAAATCGTTACAAATTCGTTTGAGTTTAATTTGTTTACAATTCTAAGGGTACCAAAAAGGAAATCCGATTGTTGAAAGTCTTTCGAAAAAGATCGTTTCAACAACCGGATTTGGTTTTATATAAAATTATAGAGGGTCTTATCTATTCGGTACGTGTCATTGATGTGTTTTGGCGAAGTATTTTTATTTCATGCATCAAAAACAGTCCGGTTAGCAATGCAGAGAAGAATGATGCGACCGGATTGGCTGCCCATACTCCGTCGAGACCAAAGAAGCTTGGTAAAATAAGCATGCCGGGTATTAAGAATATTACTTGACGTGTGAGTGATAAAAACATAGACTTCCATGCCTTCCCGATGTTTTGAAAATATTGGGCGGCAATAACCTGGAATCCGACAACAAAGAAGATGGCAAAATAAACACGCATTCCTTGTGCCGAAATAGTTACGAGTTGATTGTCTGTTGTAAAGAGTTGTACCATTGTTTGTGGCATAACCATGCTAAATAAAAAACCGACTCCGGTGATGATACTTGCCGCAATGATGCCCAATTTAAGCACTTCAAGTAGTCGGTCATATTGTTTGGCTCCATAGTTGAACCCTACAATTGGCTGCATACCTTGCGAGATACCCATACACAGCATAACGAGCAACGTTTCGAATGACGATACGATTCCGTATGCTCCCACTGCAAGGTCGCCACCGTTGCTATTGAGTGTACGGTTTATAACGATGGTAACAAACGAAGCTGCGATCATCATACCGAAAGGAGACATTCCAATACTTAGGATGCTAAATACGGTTTGCTTGTGCAGTTTTAGATATTTACGCTGAAAATGAAGAATGCTTTCTTTGCTGTAAAAGTGAGACATCACCCATACTGTACATACCAGCATTGAGATTACAGTTGCGATAGCAGCCCCTTGAATTCCCATTTTGAAGACAAAAATAAATATAGGGTCCAATATGATGTTGATGCCGGCTCCGAGTAGCATGGTAAGCATTGCTTTTCGTGGATATCCCGATGCTCGCATCATGGCATTGAAACTAAAGCTTAATGTCATAAAGATGGTAGACGGAATAACGATGTATAGGTAATCGAGGGCAAAGGGAATGGTTGCCTCGCTTCCTCCAAACCGAAGAAGCATTGGTTTGATATATATGAGAGATAATACTGTTGTGATTATAGAAAAAATCAGTGATAGCATCAACGCATTTCCCAACACGCGCTCTGCTTTGTCGGTTTCGTTACGCCCTAAACGTATCGAGATACGAGTAGCTGCTCCTACGCCAACGAGCATGCCAAAGGCATGAATGAAGTTAAGTACAGGGAATGTTAGTGTTAATCCTGAAATAGCAAGTGCACCTACGCCTTGTCCGATAAAAATACGGTCTACAATACTATATAATGAATTGACCATAGTTCCTACAACGGCCGGGATTGTATAGTGAAGAAGAAGTTTGCTTATTTTTTCTTGTTGTAGTCTGTTCGTAATTGATTGTGTGCTCATATATAAAACATTTCGGGTACAAAGCTATTCATTTCTTTTCGGATATAGCGATCAGACTCAATTAGATCTGTGCTTATTCTTATTAAAGAAGTTGTAATATTTGTTTATGCAAAGGAGTGCATAGAAACTGTCTGTTGATTGCTGCTATGTTAATTTACTGAAAATAATATTGTATTAGTGGATACTCATGATATATTTATGAGCGTTGTATTGTTAAATAAATAAGAGTTGGGGTGATAGACTCTAGCCGAGATGATTCGTTAGATTCGAAACAATTAAAATAAGAGATTATGAAACAGGTATTGATTCTTTTAAGTGTTATTCTTTTTGCTTCATGCTCATCATATAAAGCTACAGACGGAATGTCTAAGGAACAACGTCAAATGCAAAAAGAAGCAGAGAAAAAAGCTCAAGCAGCTGAAGATATGGCAATGTACGAACAGGCTGTTGATGCTTTGCAACAACAACACTTTGTGCTTGAAACCGATCGTGTTTATTTCAAACGCGGACACGTAGAGTATGTAAGTCCGTCGACCAACTTTGTTATGCTAGACGGAACCAAAGCTAGTGTTCAGTTGGCTTTTAATACAGCCTATTCCGGAGCAAATGGTCTTGGCGGTGTTACAGTAGACGGTACTGCATCGAATATCAAAATGAAAAAAGATAATAAAGGGAATGTTCGTTTTTCAATGAATGTGATTGGTACGGCAATTTCTGCACAGGTTGAAATTTATATTCCATACGGAACAGCCAATGCGCAAGCAAATGTAAATCCGAACTTCAATAGCAATCGTATTTCATTCTCTGGAACAGTATGGCCACTAGAACAGTCTAATGTATTTAAAGGACGTTCATTGTTTTAATAGAATTAGTAAGCGAATGTAATTTCATTAGTTTTCGCTGTTGTTCATACTAAAAAACCGTTCATTCATTTCAGAGGTGAAACTCCGAAAGAATGAACGGTTTTTTTAGTAGAAGTGATATTGTGGTAGTTTCATTATTCACAGTAAATGCAATCTAATGCTACTTTAAAATGAATATAGAACCCCTTTGTTGTGGCTTTTATATAGGAAAAAGACCATCTCAAATTTACTTTGAGGTGGTCTCTCCTTAATTGTGTGGTTTCTTCAAGAAAAGTGGTTTAAATATTGTGTGTGGTTTTCTCGATAATGTAAAATCATTAAAGAATAATATCACTTATATAACATATAGAATGCCTTCTTGTTTTCTAATTTGTTAGTTTAATCATGTAATTTTGTTTTTGTTAACAAGAGGAGAGGTTATAGTCTTATGTTTTGAACTAAATACAACAGAGAAGACTTATTTTCTGTTTCTTTAGTACGGGATAGAAATAAGATCTTCCGAAATTAAAGAATACAGTAAATACTCAAGTATATAATATACCAAATGAAACGAGAAATAGATTTTGAGTTATGGAATCGCAAAGAACACTTTGAGTTCTTTAGTGCCTTTGATGAACCATTTTACGGATTAGTAGCCCAATTGGATTGTTCCAAAGCAATGCAAGAGGCTAGAATGTCAGGAACTTCTTTTTTCCTTTATTCATTGAACAAGATCATGCGAGCTGTAAACGATACACCTGAGTTTCGGTATCGTATAGAAGCAGGTAGTGTATATGACTACGAAGCCATACATGTTTCTCCAACAATTGGGCGAGCAGACAATACCTTTGCTTTTGCATTTTTGAAATTCGACAGAGATTTGTCTCGCTTTATCGCGATAAACAAAGAGGAGATGGAAACGGCACAAAACTCTACCGGTTTGCGACTCAACGCAGATTCGGAACGAATTGATACGATTCATTTTTCGTCGCTTCCATGGATTGACTTTACAGGTCTTACTCATGCTCGTAATTACAAAACGAACGATTCTATACCGAAAATATCGGTTGGAAAAGTACATGCAGAGGGAGAGAAAAAACGGATGCCTATACAAATCAATGTGCACCATGGGTTGGTTGATGGAATACACATTGCTAACTTTTTGGATCGGGCACAAGCCTATTTAAACGAGTAAACGTTACGAAACAAAGAACCCGAAAGAATACACTCTCGGGTTCTTTGTTTGATATCAATCATCTAAGGTTTTTATTCATAACCCGGATTGTTGATTAATTTATCATTGCGCTTCAACTCGTCTCGGGTAATAGGAGCGAAGTACATTTTATCTTGCCAGTTTCGGTTTTCTCGTGAAGTAAAGTCGGCAACAGTCCAAGTATAATTATACTTCGTTTCATCGTAACGATAAGGCAATGCACCGTCTACACCCGGTTTTAGTTGTCCCAAAACACTAATTCCGGTAAGTTTTTTATTCATTACCAAAGGAGCAATCATCCAGCGACGTATATCGTAATATCTACTTTCTTCAAAAGCAAGTTCAACTCTACGTTCGTTACGCAGGAATGCTCGCATGCTTTCTTGTGTATAGGCATCTCCTCGGGTTGTGAGTGTCGTTTTTACATCTGGCATTGCTATGCGGGCACGAAGTTCGTTTAACTTAGAAGCAGCTTCATCGAGCTGATTGAGCTCGATACAAGCTTCTGCATAAATAAGGTATAACTCTGCAAGACGGATGTAATTCCATGGAACCTCTTGTGCAAAGTTTTGTCCATCTACAGCTTCATCTATATTCTTTCGCATGTAATATCCTGTATATCCGCCATTCCAGTCTTCAATCGGACCTTTACGAGTATCTACACCAAAGATGTTTCGCTTGTTACCATTTTCCATTACCTCATAAGTTCCACATTGCAACTCATTGTATGGATCAATATTTTTTACATCGGCCGGACGATCGCGTCCCCATTTGCTGCCATCGTAACCAATAGTGCCGTAAAAGCGCGGTTCTCTATTTAGGTATGGATTCACATTGGTACTGCTGCCCACATCACGCAAACCTTGGGTCATACTTCCATCTGCATATTCAAAGTCCATTACTAAGTCCTGGATTGGAGTGTTGCCACCCCAGTTGTGATAACCGTTTGGTCCGTTTTGAATTACAGCATTATTCGTGCCTAGATTAGCAAGAAACTGACGAGTAAGAATCTTTTCCGAGTTATTCTTATCGGTAATAATCTTTTGAAAGTTTTTGCCAATTTCCCAATTGCTTGTAGCACCTTGAGTACAATCAATCAAGCTATATATACCCAGGTCGAATACTGCTTGCGCGGTAGCCTTTGCTTTATTATATAAATCAGCCTGATCTCCTTCGTAAGTAAGTAGCGGTTGCAAATCGGCAGGATAGGACTGATTGTAAAACAAAGGACTCGCAAGATGTAAATACATACGAGCTTTGAGAGCAAGTGCTGCTCCTTTCGTAATTCTACCGAGGTTCTTTTCGTTATGCGACAGAGGAAGTAGTTCGGCCGCCATGTCCAGGTCGGTCGTAATAAAAGCTAAACATTCCTTGAGTGAATTGCGTGGGATTTTCATTTCCTCTACCTGATCAAGCTCATATATTTGCTCTATGATGGGAACACCTCCATATCCGCGTACCAATTGCGAATACATGTAGGCGCGAAGAAACAGCGCTTCGCCCTTCATTACTTTATTGTCGAAGCCAAGCTTTTCGGGAACGTTGTCGATTTGAGAGATGAATTGATTCACATAGCGGATACCTTTGTATTTGTCTCTCCACTTGAACGGACAAGCACCATTGTCGTACCAATAGATCGCACTCTGCGTAGCTTCGGAAGCAACAATGTTTTGTAATCCGTAGCCATGAATAAATTGAGACTCATCACAGGCCGAAGACAACATGGTTTCGTTGGTACCATGTCCCATGTATGAATAGATTTGATTGAGATATGACTGAGCCAATGCCGGGTCGGTCCATACATCTGCATCCGAGAATTGGTCGAGCGGTTTAGTATCTAGAAAGTCAGAGCATCCCGATAAAGCGAGCATGCATAAAGCACTATATAGATATGTTTTTATACTTTTCATAGAATAATCGTATTAGAAGGTTATTGTTGCTCCAAAGTTGAAGATTCGTGATTGAGGGTAAGAAACAGCATCTTTACTATCAGCCTCCGGATCAAAAACTTTTAGTTTATCTACCGTAAAGAGGTTGTTTGCATTCACATACAAGCGCAAATGAGATATTCCGGCTTTCGACATCCAAGCTACAGGAAATGTATAACCGATCTCAGCATTCTTCAAGCGGAAGTAATCCATTGGGCGAAGGAAGTAAGAGTTTCGTTCTGTAATCCAATACTCTTGCTCACGGTTGTATACGCGAGGGTGTTCTACGTTCGGATTCTCTTCAGTCCAGCGTTGATCGTAAAACTCTTTGAGGAAGTTTCCAACCTCACCAGACCATGTTTGCACATACACTTCGGCGCCGGTAGCCCCTTGAAAGAACAACGACATATCCCATTGTTTCCAACGTAAGTTTGCGGTAAAGCCACCAACGAAACGAGGTTCGTAGTTTTTATCTCTGCGCACACGGTCTTCCGCATCGATTTTTCCGTCGCCATTTACGTCTACAAACTTGATGTCACCCGGGCGTGCACCATTCCAGTGTGGATAACTATCTACCTCGGCCTGATCATTAAACACTCCGTCTGCTACATAGTAAAGACTCGTCCAGATAGGGCGGCCGGTAGACTGTTGATACGAAGGAGCACCCGGCGTTTCGTCCCAGAATAGAATCTTATTCTTTGCATAAGTCATATTAAACGAAAGGTCGTAATAGAAATCTCCGGCTCTATCTGTATATGAAATCATGGATTCGAAGCCACGGTTACACATTTCCCCAATGTTTTCTTCCGGTAATTCCATGCCCGAAGTCTCAGGAATAGAGGCATTCCGTTTGATAAGCATTTGAGTTCGTTTATGGTAGAAAGCGTCAGACTCCCAACTTAGTTTGTTGTCTAAGAACTTGAAGTCTAGACCTACGTTGTAGGTAGTTCCTTTTTCCCAGGTAATATTCGGATTGGGAACACGAAGCGGATAAAGTGTTTTGTACTCATCGTTTCCGAATACAAAGTTCCCACCAAAGCCATACGTATTCAAGAACTGATAGTTGGCAATACGGTCATTTCCGGTTTGAGAAATAGAACCTCTCAGTTTGAAGTAATCGATAAAGCGAATGTTTTCTTTCCAGAAAGTCTCTTCAGATCCGCGCCAAGCAGCCGAGAATCCAGGGAAGAATCCATAGCGTTTGCCTTTCGGAAAGCGGAAAGATCCATCGTATCTCCAAACAAACTCGACAAGATAGCGCTCGAGATAATTGTATGAGAAGCGGCCAAAGTAGTTGAGGCGGGCTTCTTCCCAAGCGCTACCACCGTTGTTTTTGTCTTTATCACCACCGGCAAACATTTGGTCTACTACGTCGGATATAAAGTATTTTCTAAAAGCATTTAAGTTATCATTTCCTTTTTTCTCGCCTTCGATACCAACTGTACCTCCTACGGTATGTGCTCCGAAGGTGCGGTCATACATCAAAATACCGCTAAGCAACCAATTGGTTTCGTCGTGATTTTCTTGGAATAACTCCGGAGCCGAGTAGCCACGAAGCGAAGGTGTAAGTACATGGTCATCACCGCCATCCCATGAATAGAGTATCCATGGCTTGCGGAAAGCCTTTCTGAATCGAAAATATTTATCGTATGCTGCGTTGGCAACAAGCTTGAGTCCTTCAACACCCGGAATGGAAGCATTTAATTGAAGGTTGTTTTGTACGTAATAGCGTTTGTCGCGGTCATAACCTGTAGCATCCGTACCTGTTACGGCAGGGTTATCACCGTATTCAATGTCCGGGCCGGGCTCTCCGGTAGGCCAAAATGCAGGAAGCGTAGGTTTGCTTCGACGAAGAGCCGAGAAGATCGAGCCCGCACTTTTGTTTGGGAACTGGCGATACTCAAAGCGACCAAGAGTTCCGTAAGTAAGGCTTACATACTTATTGATTTTAGCATCAATATTTGCACGAATGCTGTATTGATCATACCGAGTTGCACTATTCTTGTAAAAGCCATCTTGTCCGTTTGCAGCCAGATTAATGTAAAACTTATACTGCTCGTTACCACCGGTAATGTTGATGTCATGTCTGTAAACCAGTGCATTTTTCTTCAAACCAACATCATACCAGTCTGTATTAGGGTGGCCCCAAGGATCGCTACCATCACCAAACATGCGCAAGTCTTCGTCTGTATATGCCGGCGACTCTCCACGATAATATTTAATCTCATTAATTAAAGTAGCATATTCTACAGCATCACACATTTCAGGAAGGCGCGTTGGTTGTGCAAGCCCCATGTTTCCGGTATAGGTGATTTGTGGTTTTCCTTCTTTACCACGTTTGGTTGTAATCAAGATAACTCCATTGGCTGCACGAGAACCATAGATTGCAGCGGAGGCATCCTTCAGAACCGAAACACTTTCGATTTCATTCGGATTTAGTCGGTCAAAACCTCCTGCTCTGTCAGGGATACCATCAATTACGATGAGCGGATTGTTGTCGCCAAGTGTGTTTGCTCCACGAACGCGGATCACAGTACCATCATATCCGGGCTCGCCCGAACGCGTAAACCCAATCACACCGGGAAGTCTCCCTAGCATTGAGTTCGAGAGGTTCGTAACCGGCGATCCTTTTAGCGTTTCGCCTGTAACCGTTGCTACCGACCCCGTTACTGAAGTCTTCTTTTGTGTGCCGTAGCCCACAATAACCACCTCTTCTAGTTTCTTGGTATCTTCTACCATCACGATATTAAACTTTCGTTCCTTTCCTACGGTGATGTCTTGGGTAACGAAGCCGACATACGTAACATGCAATACCGACTTATCCGATGGAACTTCGAGGGTAAAGTTTCCGTCCATATCGGTCATCGTTCCGGTAGTAGTGCCGGCAATCGAGATGTTCACGCCGAGTAGCGGCGATTTCATTTCATCCATTACGACCCCGGAAATCTTGATATTTCCTTTTTGTTGGGTATTCGCATGAGCGGTCGATTGTAGAATAGGTAAAAGAAATAGTAATAGAGGTAAGATCATACTCCTCACACAGCAGGGAGCAGGTTTGGGCTTTAGATTGTGTAGTTTTCTCATAAAGCTTGACTGTGTTTATTGTTAATAAAAGAGAGAAATTGATTCAAGGTTGTTTCTTTTGTATAAAGAAAACATTGTATTGTAAAATATTGTTTCCGAAAATAGAAGGTTTTTAAATAGAGACCTTTGTTTTTTGTAATAATCAGACAACGAATCGGTTATATCTGTATAAGGGATGTGTTTTGTTTACATACTCTAGCCGATACGATCAAGCTTATACATGCTATAAGGTGTAAATAGGTTAATGCGAAATCAAGTAGAGGTTAACATGATTGATAGTAATTATGAAAATTCAAATAAGTTTGTATTTTTGCGGAAGTAAAAACAAGTCGCACTTAAAACGTTTCTTTCTAGCAAAGAAGACATAAAAGACTTGTAATGTTAACTATAAAACAGAAGTTTATGAGAAAAATTCATTCACTAGTTGTTGTTCTTGTGATGTTGGTTTTAGCTTTACCTGCTAGTGCTCAATTGCGCTTTGGTGTTAAAGCAGGGGTAAACATCGCAGACGCATCGTTGAGCTGGAGTGCTCTTGACAAAGGTAATGTAACCGGGTTTCATGTAGGACCATCTTTGGAAATGGGTATTCCATTGACAGGGTTAAACCTTGACTTGTCTGTGCTTTATTCTCAAAAAGGGGTAAAGGTAGACGATCTTACGATGAAGACAGACTATTTGGATGTTCCATTGTATTTGAAATGGAAAATCGGTTTGCCTATTGTGAAGGTATTCCTACAAGCTGGTCCGTATGTAAGCTTTAGAGTTGCAGGCGACAAGCTATTGGATGTGCCAAGCAAGGTAATTGACGATGTAAAATCAAAATCATTCGGAGCAGGTTTGAACTTTGGCTTCGGGGTAGAAGTGTTTAAACACCTTCAGGTGAGTGCCAACTACGGCTTAGGTCTTACCAACAACTTTGAAGCATTCAAAGCAGAAGACTTAATCTCGAAAGGTAAAAACCGTGTATGGTCGGTAACTGCAGGATATTATTTCTAAGCAATAATAAATAGAGAAAAGGTCGGATTCCAACAGAATCCGGCCTTTTTTTGTTACTTACCTTTAAGAAATAGGCTCTATTTTGCACGGGTCTCTTTTATACGCTATTTTTGAGAACGATTTAAATCCCATTGCGGCAAAGCTTATGAAATATGCAGATATAATACTTCCTCTTCCGCTCGACAACCGTTATACTTATCGCGTACCAGCCGACATGCAAGCGCATGTAAAGCAAGGTTATCGGGTAATTGTACCCTTCGGAAAGAAAAGATTCTACACCGGAATTGTATTAAACCTGCACGACAATGCTCCGACAGACGGTTTCGAGATGAAGGAAATCTTCTCGCTACTCGACGAAGAACCCATTGTAACACCTTTGCAGCTTGGGTTCTGGCAATGGATTGCCAATTACTATTTGTGCAAACTAGGCGATGTGTACAAAGCAGCTTTGCCTTCGGGGTTAAAGCTCGAAAGCGAAACAACGGTATCGATCAATGCCGATTTCGAAGCATCGTCGCAGCTTCGTAATTCCGAGCAAGCGGTGCTCGATTTACTTTCTGTCAATGCCAAACTTACGGTGCAAGAGCTGGAGAAAGCAACGGGTGTAAAGAACTTGATCCCGGTACTCAACCGACTCATCGATATGGAGGCGGTATACCTGCACGAGGAGATAAAATCGGGTTTCAAAGCTAAAACCGAAACCTATCTGCGCATTGCTCCGGCATTCAGAAACGAAGCCGCACTCAGTGCCGTTGTCGAAGAGATCAAGCGCGCACGCAAACAACAAGAACTACTCATCGCCTTTCTCGATCAGTTGCAAGAGCGGGGAGGTTACCTCACACGCGACATTCCGAAAAAAGAATTCCTTCAATCCACCGGATTCTCAACTGCCGTGCTCGACGGGGTGATCAAGCGAGGAGTGATCGAATCCTTTGCGGTAGAAGCATCGCGTATCGGGTGGGAAATCGACAGTGTGGCAGCACTCTATCCGCTCAACGAACACCAGCAACGTGCCTACGAGGAGGTGAAGAATACGTTCGAAACCAAAGAAGTGTGTTTGCTTCACGGGGTTACTTCGAGTGGAAAGACCGAAATCTACCTGCACCTCATTCAGGAGGTTTTCAATGCCGGCAAACAAGTGTTGTTTCTCGTACCCGAGATTGCGCTTACGGCCCAACTTACCGAACGTCTCAAGCGTGTGCTTGGAGACAAACTCTACGTTTACCACTCTAAATATTCAGATAACGAGCGTGTCGAAGTGTGGCGCAAACTACTCACTTCGAACGAGCCTTTGGTGATACTCGGTGTTCGTTCGGCCGTGTTTCTACCTTTTGGTAATTTAGGACTCGTTGTGGTAGACGAAGAGCACGAAGCTACTTACAAACAACAAGATCCGGCACCGAGATACAACGGACGCAATGCGGCAATTGTACTGGCGGCCATGCATAAAGGAAAAGTAATCCTAGGGTCGGCCACGCCGTCGCTCGACTCGTATTTCAATGCCATGTGCGGGAAATACGGATTGGTCAACCTAAACGTGCGTCATGCCGAAGTAAAGCTTCCGAAAATAATCCCCGTAGATATAAAAGAGTTGAGGCGGAAGAAACAGATGAAAGGTTTGTTTTCTCCGTTGCTGCTTCATAAGATAACCGAAACGCTCGAGCGTGGCGAACAGGTGATTCTCTTTCAGAATCGTCGCGGATTTGCTCCGTTGCTCGAATGCAAAACATGCGGTTGGGTGCCTCACTGCGTCAATTGCGACGTGAGTCTTACCTACCACAAATACCAAAATACCTTGTCGTGTCACTATTGCGGCTATACTTACTATCCGCCCAAAGCATGCGAAGCCTGCGGTAGCGAAGAACTGGAGTTGATGGGTTTTGGTACCGAGAAGGTAGAGGAGGAGATAGCAGCATTGTTTCCCGATGTACGCGTAGATCGCCTTGACCTCGATACTACGCGCAGTAAGACAGCTTACGAGCGCATCATCAAAGACTTCGAAACGGGCAAAGTGCGTATCCTTATCGGAACGCAAATGATTACGAAGGGTCTCGACTTTGGTGCCGTGAGTCTGGTGGGGATTCTTAGTGCCGAGAGTTTGCTCAACTACCCGGATTTCAGAGCGCACGAAAGGGCGTTTCAAATGATGGTGCAGGTAAGCGGACGCGCCGGTCGCCGTCAAAAGCAAGGCGAAGTGGTATTGCAAACCACACAGATCACGCATCCGATCATCGATATGGTGGTGCGCTTCGATTACAAACAACTGATCGACGTGCAGCTGATGGAGCGACAACTCTTCAAGTATCCGCCGTATTACCGGTTGATTAATCTGATCTTCCGATCCAAAGATGCCTTTGTACTTGATCGCATCTCCAAGCAATATGCCGAATTGTTGCGCGAGAAGTTTGGTCCGCGCGTACTTGGTCCGGTTGCGCCACCCATTGGTCGTGTGCAAACGTTCTACATCAAAAACATCGTAATCAAGGTAGAAGTGTCGGCTCCGATCGCACCCGTTCGAGACGTACTCGATAGTGTACACAAGCAAATGCAGGCAATACCGGAATTCAAACAAGTGTTGCTGCATTACGATGTAGACCCGATGTAAATTCAATTATAATGATGAATGAATCGTTCGATGCCCATCAAAC
>CAMTPD010000011.1 GCA_947074265.1 uncultured Porphyromonadaceae bacterium | reverse complement strand
AGACGGCCTACGATGTTCTCCGGAGTGACTGGAGTTAAGACGTGTGCTCTTCCGATCTGAAAAGCAAAAGAACAACCGTTACGCGCAAGAATACGTGACACACTTTACAAGCGGTGGTTATATTCCGGGCATCGAAACCGAATATACATTGATCAATCAAATCGCGCCAAGCATTACGGTAGAGCAAGTAAACGAATTCTTAAAACAAATCATTTCCGACAAGAACATCGTAATCTCACTTACAGCTCCCGATAAAGAAGGTGTAACACTTCCTACAAAAGCCGATCTTCTTGCCGTATTCAACAAAGCGGCTCACGCAACCATCGCGCCGTATGTAGATACCGTAACGAACGAACCTTTTATGAGCGAGCTTCCGAAAGCCGGAAAAGTAGTAAGCGAATCGAAAGACGCAGCATTGGATGCTACGATCTGGACGCTTTCCAACGGTGCGAAAGTAATCATCAAGACTACAGAGTTCAAGAAAGATCAAATCTCTATGAACGCGCAAGGTAAAGGTGGTGTATCCATCTTCCCTACGTCGGATATTATCAATACAAAGGTGCTTACAGAAGTAGTAACGCTAGGCGGACTAGGTAAGTTCAGTCAGACTGAATTGACCAAGATGCTTGCCGGCAAACTCCTTTCCGTAACTCCGTATGCAGGTGCCGAGAATCAAGGAATCAACGCATCGACGAATCCGAAAGACCTCGAAACCATGATGCAATTGGTTTACATGATGTTTACCCAACCTCGCACAGACCAAGAAGCATTTGACTCATACATGGAGCGCATGAAAGCGCAATTGCTCAATGCACAAATGAATCCGATGGTAGCCATGGTAGACTCTATCAACAAAGTAGTGTTCAACAACAATCCTTGGAAAACACGCTTCACGGTAGAGGATCTTTCGAAGATCAACTATGCACGCATTATGGACATGTATAAAGAACTCTTTGCAACGGTAAAAGATTACAACTTTATCTTTGTGGGCAACATCGATCCGGCCACGTTGAAACCATTGGTTGAGCAATACATCGCGTCGCTTCCTGCGGCAAAAGCACCGCTTAAACCAACACAAGCCGCGGCAGTGAAAGTAAACAAAGGCGAAGTTAAGAATGTATTCAACCGTGCCATGCAGACCCCGAAAGCTACCGTACTCGACTTCTATTCCGGATCGATACCATACACGCTTGAAAACACCATGACGTTGAGTTTCTTGGATCAAATCCTAGATATTCTGTTCACAGAGAAAGTACGTGAAGAGCAAGGCGGTACCTATGGCGTAAGCTGTTCGGCCGGTATCTCTCGCTACCCAATGAACCAAACCGTTCTTCAAATCTATTTCGATACAGATCCGGAGAAATATGCTCATCTAAACGAGATCGTAAAGAATGAGATTAAGAACATGACTGTATCGGGACCACGTGCCGAAGATTTCAACAAGGTAAAAGAATTTATGCTCAAAAAGCGTAAAGAAAACTTGCAAGAGAACGGATTCTGGATGGGCGTATTGAGCTCGAAATACAACCTCGACTTCGACAGCTATACCCAATACGACGCATTGCTCAACGCAATGACACCGGAAAAGGTAAAACAACTAGCCAAGAAATTGATCGATCAAAACAACCAGATTGATTTGATCATGCTTCCCGAAGCTGCAAAATAAACGCAACAACCCTCATATACAAACGGTCGCTCCATCACGGGGCGGCCGTTTTTGTTTTCTGTCAACAGCTCTTACACAATCTTTGTCTATAAAGTAACCTTGCCTCGGTAGGCTTATTGTATTTCTATGATGGAAGTCCAAACATTCATATTTCATGCAAGGGGGATGCGTATATCCTGAAAACAGGCTTGTTTTATGCTGGTTGGGCTAAATTGTCGACACAAATTTTGCTTACGTTTTGCTGCCGAAAAGGTCAGGTTGGATAACGGGTTTTGAAATTCCTTACCGAAGAAATTTTTGTAGGGTTTCAAAAAGACGACAGGATGGGTATGCGAGAAGCAAGTTGTAACGGCTCAACTGCCGCTGAGTAGTTTGGGGACAAGGGTAGGTGTTTGATGGGGCAGTCGTTGCAGTGTCGTCGAAACAACGCCCTATTTTCTGCATGAAGACGTAAAACGTTTTCAATGAAGACTGTTTTTAGTTACTGCGGTGAGTGCAAACAGTCTTCGTAAAGAATGCGAACAGTCTTCGTGGTGAGTGAAAATGATTACAGTGAATACTTAAAATAGTCTCCTCGAAAACCTAAAAAGCTTTTTGAAAGAAGTAAACGACCTTTTTGGAAGAACCAAACATGGTTTTTTCGAGAACAAAGTAAGGTTTTTGCCCAAAGGAAGCAGCATTTTTGAAGATTTACCCCTTTTTTGCCCTATCAACCTCATTTTAGAAGCATCGAAACGTCATAAACATAGCATGAAATCCTCGTTTTCTGACGGTGAAAAATCGACAGAATTCTTCAATCTAGCACAAAAAACAGCCCTAAAAACCACAAATCAACCCCACAAAAACCAATAGCTATTTTTATGAAACTCAGGCTTAGTGTAAATTACTACTTGTACGATGCTCTGCGTAAAGCCGCTATGTTGATGTGAAAGGAGTGAAGCGTTGTTAGTTACTCTTCTTCATGTAGAAGGTGAAGTAATAGATGAGAAGTCCGATCCAGTTGGTAAGAAGAATAAGAATAATCCAGAGGATTTTCTTGACAACGGGGAGGAACGGATTCTGTAGCACGGCGGTAACGCCGAGGTAGATGGAAACGATTGCGACGATAAATCCGATCTCGGGTAGCGAAATCATTAACAATGTGTTCATGGTATTAAATGTGGTATTAGTCGTGCTGGTGTGTTTTGAGTATGCGGTGCGGAAGCGAACCATGCCCTACAAGTTCGAACGGACAGCCAAAGGTTTCTTCGAGCCACTCGCCGCTAACTTCTCTTCCCGGGTGATAATGCAGGGTTTCGTTTACGCAGGCTATATTTTTTACAAGCGACATTACGGTGCCGATGTCGTGCGAAACGATGATGATGGCTGCTTCTTTGTTGATTTCTTCCAGCAAGTGGTAAAATCTCGATTCGAAGCGTTTGTCAACGTACGAATTGGGTTCGTCGAGTATCAAAAGCTTTGGGTGCGATACGATTGCCCTGCCTAGCAAGACGCGTTGTAGCTGTCCGCCCGACAGTTGTGCGATGGAACGATCGGCAAGCTCGGCAATTTCCATTTGCTCCAATGCATGTTCGATTTGCTGTTTCTGCTCTTTGGTAAACGAGCGGAACAAAGGCTTGTGATCGATAAGCCCCGAGGCCACCACTTCGCGTACACTGATGGGGAAGCGGCGGTCTATTTTGTTTAATTGTGGCAGATAGCCGATGTTGAGATGCGGCACGGGAAGGTTGTTTTCGAAAAAACGCACCTTTCCCGAGGCAGGCTTGAGTAGTCCGAGAATCACCTTCAGTAGCGTTGTTTTTCCGCCACCGTTGGGACCGATTATGCCCAAGAAGTCTCTTTCTTCGACCGAAAGCATGATGTCTTTCAGCACCAAGCGTTTGTCGTACCCTGCCGAAACATGCTCTATTTGTACGAGTTTATTGTTCATTCGAAAGTGCTTTGGCAATGTTGATCATTTCTCCGTTCCAATCGTAAGCAAGCGGGTTGATTTGTACCAGTTCGCAACCGGTCTCTTTCGAAATCACTTCCGCATTCTTCTTGTCAAATTCCTGTTGAATAAACACGATCTTTGCACCGGTTTCGCGAGCACCTTCAATGAGTTTCTTGATTTGTGCCGGTGATGGCTCTTTGCCGTTTATTTCGATACAAAGTTGCGTAAGCCCGTAGTCGCGAGCAAAGTAGGTAAGTGCCGGGTGATAGATAATGAACGTTTTCGATGCAGGTTGCTGCATCAAGCGATCTACAACCGTGGCTGTAGAGTCTATCGTAGCCACAAGTTTAGTATAGTTTGCCTGATAAACAGACGCATTTTCAGGGTCTAACTCTTCAAAAGCTTTCAACATATTGGCCGAAATAATGCGTGCACCCTGTACCGAGCTCCACGTGTGCGGATCTACTCCCGCATGGTCGTGATCGTGCGAAGCCGAACAAGTAGTTCCGTCTTCGTGGGTATGTTCTACACCTTCGATAAGCGGAAAATTATCGGAGTTGTCGTATATTTTCAGTTGCTTGTTGTTGTCGATGATGTTTTGCATCCATGCTTGCTCGAAGCCGATATGACCAATTTTGAAATAAGCATCGCTCTTGCCCAGATCTACCATTTGCTGTGTGGTAGGATCGTAGCTTTCGGGATTGGATCCTGCCGGAACCATGCAGTTGATCTTAAAGTTATCTCCTGCAATTGCCTCTGCAAAGTAACGCTGCGGCTCGATGGTTACGGTTACAATCGGTTTTCCATCTTTCGGCTGAGTGCATGCGGCAAGAAACAGTATCGTAAATAATGATATGGCTGTGAATAATCTGTTCATAGGTTTTTTGTTTATTCTCTTTTGTGTAACAAAGAGATGGTTTCTCTTTCTACAAATATAAGTACAAAGTTGCATTATTAAAACTCGACGGTAACCCCAATAGTAGGTAAAACGGTACCCGATGATCGGTTGATACGTTTCAGTTCGTAGCGTTGTTCGTCTTGCGGTGCCGTAGGATTTACGATCTTACCGGTCGAAATATAGGTTTCCTGCTCCTTGTATTTCGTTCCTAATACATTCTGAATATCAAGGTATAGACCAAACATCCAGTTCTTCATGTAAAACGTTTTGTCTACGCGGATATCGAGCTGCGTGTAAGTGCCCAATCGCTCCGAATTAAACTTGTCGTAGTCGAGATAGGGGCGGCCTTTTGCGTTCCATGCATCGACCAAACTCGACTTTTCGAGGTCGTAAGGGGTATAAGGTGTGCCGCCTAATGCTCTAAACTTAGCACCGATATCCCAATGTTTAGGTAGGGCATAGGTTCCGGTAAGCGAAAGGATGAAGCGATTGTCCCAAGCGGTTGGGATGTAATTGTTGCGTCCTTCGCGGTTGTCTTTAAACTCGCTTCTTACCAAAGTAAACGACGAAAGGAAGGTGAGGCCGCGGAAATTGTAACAACGAGCCAAGAACTCCAAGCCGTAAGCACGACCTATTCCGGTAGAAACGACCGACTCATCACCGACCACACCATAGTCTGCCCCTTTGGAGGCCAATGGAATGGAGTCGACCAACGAGAAGGGATAGTCGCCGTATTGCTTGTAGAATCCTTCGAGTCCGAATTTAAAGTTTGCATTCGGCACAAACTCTGTTCCCATCGAGTATTGATTGGATGAGATATAGGTAACTCCGTTTGCTTTGTTTACGTAGTTTCCGGCATTGTCTTTGTATCCCAAGGTTACGTACGACGGGCGTTCGAAGTAGCGACCTGCGGCTGCGTTGATATTTACCGTAGATGTGAGGGCGTAACTTACCGATGCGCGTGGCGAAAACTGCTTAAAGAGGTTGTTCATCTTCGAAGAGTAATCGTTGGCATCCATGCGGAACGAGGCCGAAGCTGTGAATCGTTCGTCGTAACTCTTGTATACGGCCGAAGCATAAAGGTACCATTGCCACATGTTGAGGTCGGTATCGTAGATCAAGAACGAGGGTTCGCTTTGAGCAAACATGCGTTGCTTGGTATGGTTTTTATACTTGGCGTAGTTTACTCCGCCACCTGCCGACAAGTCGACGAAGGGCAAACGAAACGTGTTTTCAGTGCGAAAGCGGGTTTCCATCTCGTCCGATGTATAATGTTGACGCAGCGAATCGGGGTTGTTGTCTTGGTTGTTGATGTATTTGATGTTTTTGTTGTTCAAATAGTTCTGACTCACCACCAAAGTATGTTGCGAGCGCGGTGTGAAGTGTTTGTATACCGCACCAAGCGTATAGGTTTTCTGCTTTACCACAGGCAGGTAGCTCAGGATGTAGAGATCGTCGTCGTCGGGATCTTTCATGTCGGTATTGAGTTTCATGTCGTCTATCGCTCCCAAGCCGATAAAGGTGATTTCATTCTTACTGTTGAATTGATGTTTTACCTTAAACTGTGCGTCGGTAAACTTAGGAAGGAAAGGGAGGCCAATGAGATTGAAAAGCATTTGCAGGTACGACTGGCGCGCCGATACCTGATAGGTGGTTTTGCTTCCGATAGGGCCATCTACCGAAACTCCAACTTCCGATGCTCCCACAACTCCTCTGAAGTTGGCCCGTTCTTTGTTGCCGTCTTTCAGTTTGAAGTCGAGCACGGCACTGAGTGCGTCGCCGCGTGATGCCGGAAAGGCTGCCGAGTAAAAGTTTACTTCTCGTATAAAGTCGGGGTTGATGATACCTACCGGTCCGCCCGAAGCTCCTTGGGTAGAGAAGTGATTGATATTGGGAATCTCGACTCCGTCGAGGTAAAAACTATTTTCGGATGGGCCACCACCACGCACAATGAGGTCGTTTCTAAATTCTGCCGATGATGCTACACCGGGAAAGGATTGTATTACTTTCGAGATGTCGCGGTTGGCTCCGGCGCTTTTCTCTATGTCTTTGAAACCGATTACGTTGAGTCCGAGTGGCGACTCGGCTACGCGCCTAAACGGTGATGCCGTTACTTGTACCTCTTGCAAGGCTTGTGTGGTTTCTTCCATCTCAATGGTTACATACACATCTTTTGAGCCCACCATGTAATCGGGACTGATAAAGTTCTTGTATCCGATATACGTTGCACTTACGCGATAAGTTCCCGGTTTTACATCTTCTATGATGAACTCGCCGTTGTCGTTGGTTGTTGCTCCTTTGCCCGGACTATTCCAGATGGAGACATTTACATAGGGCAACGGTTCGTTGTTGAGTTTGTCTTTTACGATCCCTTTTATTGCGTAATTGTTTTGGGCACTCAGGCTGCTAATAGCTATCAACAGAAAGAGAAGTGTGAGTCTGAATGTGTTGCGCATGGATGGTTTCTAGCTGTATAAGTTTATACTGTTTATAAAAGAAACAACAAATATCTAAAATTGATTTGTAAGTTAAGTTATATGTCTGCACTTTTTTAATTTTCACAAAGCGCGTATCTTTGATTGATCAAAAAAGAAAATGAAAGATGGAACAGTTTGACAATGTGGATCGTGCGCCTAAACTAATGGTCACGGCGGATGGTTCGCATACACTTTATATAGAGTCGATGGACGAGCATTACCACTCGGTAAACGGTGCGGTACAGGAATCGAATCACGTCTTTATACAAGCCGGACTAGACCAAGTGCAGAAAGAAGAAATTCACATCTTGGAAGTTGGTTTCGGTACGGGACTGAATGCGTTTTTGACGTTGCTCGAAGCGAAAAGAAGGGGAGTGCGTGTGCGTTTTATTACAACCGAATTGTATCCCCTAGGTGAGGATATTGTAGCGGCTCTGAACTTTACGGCCGGGTATTCGGACGAAGAGAAGGCGTTGTTTCGTAGTATGCATGCTTGCGAATGGAACAAGCCGGTTGCAATTACCGACTATTTCACGATCTTAAAGCTTGAAGGCGATATCAATGTGATGGCGTTTGAAGAAGGTCTCGACTTGATCTATTTTGATGCGTTTGCTCCGGACAAACAAGCAGAAATGTGGAGCGAAGAACTGTTTCAACGTATCTACGATCACACAAATAAAGGTGGTATTCTGACTACGTATTGTGCAAAGGGTGTGGTAAGGCGTACCATGCAAGCAGTTGGCTTTACAACCGAACGCTTGCCCGGCCCTCCGGGAAAACGCGAAATGCTTCGTGCCACAAAATAATAAAAACAAGAAGAGGGAATACCAATGTAGGTATTCCCTCTTCTTGTTTTTATTATAACATGTCTTGTACTTTGAATACCATTTCCATCCAGATCCAATAGCGGACAAACTTACCGGTAAGCAGGCAAATGCCAACTACAAATTGATTGGCGCGAAGAAAGCCGAGTGCTACGGCAATGAAGTCTCCAATACCGGGAAGAAATACAAAGAATGCCATCCATGCTCCCTTTTTACTCACATAGGCTTCTACTTTATCAAGCTTGGCCAAATCGAGTTTGAGGTACTTGACGATCCACTCTTTCTTTCCCATGCGTCCCATATAGTAGCAGGTCATTCCTCCGAGTGTATTACCTAGCGTTGCGGCTATAATACAAGGCCAGTAGCCTGCACCAAGAAGAAGTACGCCCGTGAGCACTACTTCCGAACTGAACGGAACTACTGTTCCGGCTAGAAAAGCGGCGATAAAAACGCCTATATATCCCCATTCGATTAGAAAATCCATAATTGATATGCGTATGTTAGTATATAAGTTGTAACAACTAATGAAAACAAAAGGCTTATGCCTCGTCCGGTATTTAATGCAAAAAAGTGTCCTACTAAGATGGAACAAGGTACAACGGAAAGTCGGATAAACTGTCCTTGTTCGAAGTTGAAGAGACAGCCCAATATAAGCATTGTAAATGTAAGCCAACTCAGAAAGGAAAGGTAATCTCTACTACGGATATTTTCCGAGTGTCGGTTGGTTGTGAGATTGAACAGTGAAATCAAATACATGATGGCTAGCAGTCCCGGTTGTATTAAAATAGGCCAGTTGGTAGCATCAACATGTATTGGATTTAGTGTATATAAAAGTTTGAAGTTATTGATCAGTTCTTCGGGGGTATGTTTGTAAAACGACCATGCGAAAGCAAACCAGTAGACCATAAAGAGTCCGATAAGGCAAGCTCCGATGTTGCGTGGATTGAGTACTCTGAATTTATACATTCCCAACCAAAAGACCGGGATAATCCAGATGATTTGCGTCCATAGCAAACTCGATAGACCGATCATAAAGAAGGTATTGAATATATATCCTTGCGAGCGTTCGTAGTGATACGACTTGAAAAGAAAATAGATAGCCAATACCAGTAGTAATAATGCCGGTGTTGCCGAAGTAAGTGGTATGAAACGTGGTGCTGATGAGAAAAATAAAACAAAGAAAAGGAGGGGCATTGCAGTCTTTAAGCGAATGATATTCATCATGTAATTGGTTCGCTGCAAAAGGAAAGCGCTGCATCCCATTATCGAAAAGCCTAAGATGTATGCTTCGATATTGCTTAGTTTGGAAATAAAAAGATTCCAAACAGAGTTGTTTGTTAATGCACTTTGATAATCAAATGTGTCGAAAAGAAAGGTGGCCGACCAACATACAATGGCCAGTAAAATGGAAAAAACGATGGTTCCTAAATAGGAACTCACCGTTTTATTTGTATTTCTGTAATCGTATCTCATTAAAGATCGAAACCGATATCTGAACGGAAGTATTTTCCGTCAAAGTTAATAACTTTCGCATTTGCAAATGATTGTGCCAATGCTTCGTCTTTATCTTTTCCGTATGAGCTTACAGCAATAACACGTCCGCCATTGGTTACAATGCCTTCTGCTGTTTCTTTTGTACCCGCGTGGAATACAATGCTGTTTTCTACTTTGTCTAGTCCGCTGATAACTTTGCCTTTTTCATAATCGCCAGGGTATCCGCCCGATACAAGCATTACAGTTACTGCTGCTCTTGGGTCTTTTACCAATTCGCGTGTTTCAAGGTTGCCTTCTGCAACGCCTTCAAGCAAATCAACGAAGTCTGATTGGATACGTAGCATTACTGCTTCTGTTTCCGGGTCACCCATACGACAGTTGTATTCGATCACCAATGGTTCGTTGTTTACTTTGATAAGTCCGATGAAGATGAAGCCTTTGTATTCGATACCTTCGCTTTTCAAACCTTCTACTGTAGGGATGATTACGCGGTCTTCTACTTTCTTCATGAACTCTTCGTTTGCAAACGGAACCGGAGAAACGGCACCCATACCACCGGTGTTAAGACCTGTGTCTCCTTCGCCAATACGTTTGTAGTCTTTTGCTTCCGGTAAGATCTTATACGAGTTACCGTCCGACATTACAAATACCGAGCACTCGATACCTGAAAGAAACTCTTCGATTACAACGGTTTTGCTGGCATCGCCAAACATACCTTCGATCATTCCTTTTAGTTCTCTTTTTGCTTCGTCAAGGTCTGAGATAATCAATACTCCTTTTCCTGCTGCAAGACCATCGGCTTTCAATACGTATGGTGCTTGTAGTGACTCAAGAAATGCAAAACCTTCTTCAAGATTGTCGGCACTGATACTCTTATATTGAGCGGTAGGGATGTTGTGACGCATCATAAATGCTTTTGCAAAATCCTTGCTGCCTTCTAGCTGTGCACCTTCTTTTGAAGGTCCGATTACAGGCACTGAAGCTAGTTGACTATCGTTTTTGAAATAGTCATATACGCCTTTAACCAACGGATCTTCAGGTCCGACTACGACCATATCCACTTGATTGTTAAGCACAAATTCTTTAATAGCAGGAAAGTCGGTTGCTGCAATTGCAACGTTCTCGCCAACAAGTCCGGTTCCGGCATTGCCGGGAGCGATGAAAAGTTTTTCAACTTTAGGACTTTGTTTGATCTTCCAAGCTAGAGCGTGTTCGCGACCTCCCGAACCTAGTAATAAAATCTTCATGGATGTTTTGTCTTGTTATATAGTTATTACTTCTTGAGATAATCATCGAAATAGCGGGTTATCTTCTCGTGAAGATGTACCCTGTCTTTACCAATTACGTTGTGTTCGTGTCCCGGATATACAAAGTAATCGGGATAGGTACGAGCTTCTACACAAGCTTTCATAAATGCAAGGCTGTGTTGCCATACCACAACGGGATCGATATCGCCGTGAATCATTAAAAGATTTCCTTTAAGATTACCGGCTTTATTGAGAAGATTAGAGTTCTTGTATCCTTCGGGATTCTCCTTCGGAGTATCCATATAGCGTTCGCCATACATAACTTCGTAGTATTTCCAGTCGATAACCGGTCCGCCGGCTGCACCTACTTTGAATAGTTCCGGATAAGTAAGCATGAGGTTTGTTGTCATAAATCCGCCGTAACTCCATCCGTGTACGCCTACTTTGTCGGCGTCTACATACGGTAATGAAGTAAGGAATTCGACACCTTTTACCTGATCGGCCATTTCGTTTACGCCCAGATTACGGTGAATTACGTTTTCGAAGTCACGACCGCGATTGGCCGATCCGCGACTGTCTACCGTGAATACAACGTATCCTCTCGATGCCATGTAAATATCCCATCCGCGTGTTGCAGCCATCCATGAGTTGGTGATGAGCTGAGCATGCGGTCCGCCGTATACATAAACGACAGCTGGATGCTTTTGTGTAGAATCGAGACCAACGGGTTTTACCAATCTGTAATATAAATCGGTTACGCCATCGGCAGCTTTGATTGTGCCCACTTCGATCTCCGGAAATGCATATCCTTTGTACGGGTTCTCTGCTTGAAGAAGGGTTTGTGCCTTCTTTTTGCCGGTTGAAGAGATGTTGATGGTACGTGGATTGTGTTGCGAGGTATAATTGTCGATAAAGTATTTTTTACTTCCCGACAATGCGATGTTGTGCATACCCGCTTCTTGGGTTAG
The DNA here is from genome assembly GCA_947074265.1 of uncultured Porphyromonadaceae bacterium. GTDB lineage: Bacteria > Bacteroidota > Bacteroidia > Bacteroidales > CAMTPD01 > UBA12018. The sequence continues at coordinate 1,538 of CAMTPD010000011.1, read as the reverse complement.
TTGCTCGGTTTTGCCACTTTTCAAGTTTAATTTGAATAAGTCGCGGTCGAGCGGACTGCGGGTAGTTGCCATGTAGAACAAGTTGTTGCCGCTCGGGTCGAAGCCCAAAACGTCGGTTACAATCCATGCTCCTTTGGTGAGTTGCTTCAACTCTTTACCGTTTGTATTGTATAGGTAAAGGTGGTTGTATCCGTCTTTCTGACTTTGCCAGATAAACTTAGAAGCATCGTTGGGTAAGAACAATGCCGGAGTTTGCGGTTCTACGTACTTCGAATCCGATTCGCTGAAGAGGGTTGCTTCTTTTGCACCGTTGCTTACTTGGTAACGGTTGAGATCGAAGTGATTTTGCTCTCTGTTGATCTCTGCAACATAAACAGCTTTTTCATCCGGACTCCAAGCTATGTTTGTGAAGTAGCGATCGGCAGGCTTTCCTGTTTGCAGGAAGGTTGTTTTGCCACTTTCCGTATCGTAGATTCCTACTGTTACGTGGTGACTTTTCATCCCTGCCATCGGATAGCGAATGTCATTTGTTTTTGCTACGCGTGCACTTACATCAACAAGCGGATATTCGGTAACCATGCTTTCGTCCATACGGTAGAAAGCGAGCTTTTTGCCCGATGGTGACCAGAATGTTCCTTTGTGAATGCCAAACTCACTGCGGTGTACCGACTGGCCGCATACTATTGCCGGATCTTTTTCATCTGTAACTTGTACGGATGAACCGTTTGCATCAACTATAAATATATTATTGTCGATGGTATAGGCTAGTTTATCTCCTTTTGCAGAATAGTCTTGATTAGCCCAATTTTTCTCGGTCTTTACTACGGAAACGATTTCTGTTGTAAACGGATTCAATACCACGCGGTTGCCGCTGGCATTAAAGACAAATAAAGGAGTGTCGTTGTTTATAACTGAAACAGATGGTAGAGACTTGAGTGCCGGTAGATTGGCTTTTTGGAGGGAATTGTTGATTTGCTCAAGTGTGAGCAATGTGCTTTCTTTCGTATTGTCGGGGTTGCCGATCTTGAATTCATTGGATAGGGCATAAACATATTGATCGCCCAACCACTGAAGCTGTTGCTTAGTGGCTGGTACGAACTTAGAATATGTTTTGCCACCCGGAGTAAGGTCCTCCAGGGTTAGCGCTTTGTTCTGTGCTTTCACGTTATCTAAAATACTAAAGGACAGAATAGCGACAAAAAATAAAAGTGATCTTTTAAATCTCATTTGTTTTTAGTCTTGTGATTCGCCTTCTTTTTTGATTTTAAATCTTTCACGTAATACTTTTCCGTCACGTTGGTGAGCTGAGAAGGTTCCTTTTGGCTTTTCTCCTTTTCTGATGTCGCGCCTTTCACGCCCTTCAAATTCTTTCTTTTCGCCAAATCCACCTTCACGTTTCTCTCCGAAAGGTCTTCTCTCGCGTCTTTCACCGTCGCGACCTTCGCCGAATGATTTTCTTTCGCGGAAACCACCTTCGCGCTTTTCTCCGAAAGGTCTTCTCTCGCGTCTTTCACCGTCGCGACCTTCGCCGAATGATT
>CAMTPD010000010.1 GCA_947074265.1 uncultured Porphyromonadaceae bacterium | reverse complement strand
CTAGCTGGCTAAAAGATTATTGATATATCGCGCTAGGAGGAAATCGCACAGGGAAAATTCGGACGTATTTTGACTTGCTCACGGCGATGCTGCTGGGCGGACTTTGGCACGGTGCTTCGTGGCAATTTGTATTCTGGAGAGCACTTAACGGAACTTCGCTTGCAATACATAAGCGCGTAATGGAGTCGTTCAAGAGTTTTAAAACAATGGGCTACGAAATGAAACCGTGGCGCAGGGTATTGGGTATCTTGCTTACCTTCCATTTGGTATGTTTCGGTTGGATCTTCTTCAGAGCCTCTAGTTTCGAGAATGGTTGGCTTGTCTTGGAGCAAATATTTACTAGCTTTCATCCCGAAATTGTGCCGCAGTTCTTTGCTGGTTATAAAATGGTTTGCTTCTTTATTTTGCTCGGTTATGTTTTACACTTCACTCCCGAGTCTTGGGAGCGCAAAGCGTATCAGTGGTCTACTTCGGCTCCACTGCTTGCAAAGGCAGCCGTATTTACATTGATGATTATTTTGGTTATGCAGCTAAAGTCATCGGATGTACAACCATTTATCTACTTCCAATTCTAAAATAAGATACACCAAAATACAAAGGCGGCATTGAACACAAAGCTCAATACCGCCTTTTTCATATCAATCTATTCAAAATTACGTTGGGTTATTCGCCCATGAGAGTAAGGTTGATATCTTTAGAAGTAAGTAATGCTTCATTTCCTTTTCCGGATAAAGTAATACTGTCGTTTCCATATTTAAATCCGGAAGCTGTGACTTGTGCCGGTAAGATCCACTCTTGATCGTCCATCGTAACTACTGCCACTTCTTGTACGGGATCATACACAACATTTACTTGATACAAACGTTTGGTCTTATTGTCAGACCCTTTGTATATCATTTTGATTGGCTGCGTAGGATCTTGAGCAAAAAGAAGTTTGTCTCCATTTACAATTTCCCACTGTCCTTTTACTTGTTTTACAGTAATGTCATCGCTTGCCCAAACTTTTGTACCCTTAACATCCTTCACAGGCAATACCAAACTAGCTTCTACCTGAGGTAAGAATACTTCACATTGCGATGAGTCTTTCGCAAAAACAATGAAAGCAGAAGAGGTAGCTGTACTATCCATCATATCTTTCATTCGTATTCCGGCTTCAAACACACGAATACAATCGTTGCTAACTTGCGACCAAGTATATCCTGCCGATAGATTACATCCATGAGAATCTACGTCATCGCCTACAATTTCTTCTTCTGCTATCAAGACCGTATCTTCAACAATCTCTGCATCTTTGTTTTCTTTTGCCTTCGAGTTACAAGCCGAAAGCAAAACGGTACTACCCAATACTAAAAAATAAACAAACTTTCTCATTTCCTTTTCTTTTCTCGATTAATATAAGTCAACCATCAATTAAAAACTTCGTGTTTTATATTGTAAAACAAGGATATAACCAATTGGTTGCAAAGACACTATAAATATACGCTAAAACGATTCGTTGTTTTTATTTTTAATTTTGCACAAATCCGCTATTTTTGTTCCCATACAATTAGCTTTAACCGGCTTTAAAATCAAAGCCACTAACAAACATCGTAAAATCATGATACAACAAGTTGTAAAAGACATTAAGGCAGGAAAACTGCTGTCTTACGAAGAAGCTTTGCAAGTATTTCGTTGTACGTCGAGAGAAGAACTACACAACGCTGCTGCGGAAATCACGGCTCATTTCTTGGGAAATAAGTTTGATACATGCTCCATTATAAATGCTAAATCGGGCAAATGCTCTGAAGACTGCAAATGGTGTGCACAGTCGGCACATTATAAAACAACGGCTGAATTTTACGCATTATTACCTGCCTCTGAATGTTTGAGACAAGCAAACTACAATGCGAATCAGGGAATCAATCGCTTTTCTCTTGTAACAAGCGGTCGCAAACCCAACGCAAAGGAAATGAAATCCATTTGCGATACATTTTATACAATCAAAGCCAATTCTCCTATCAAATGCTGCGCATCGTTGGGACTTCTTACCAAAGAAGAACTTTCTGATTTGCGGGATGCCGGAGTTGAAAACTATCACTGCAACATCGAAACGTCTCCATCTTATTTCAAAGAGCTTTGCTCAACGCATACTATGGAAGAAAAAATGAAAACCATTCGTGCGGCACGTGAAGTTGGTATGCGCATTTGCTCGGGTGGTATCATCGGCATGGGAGAAACCATGGAGCAACGTATCGAGATGGCTGTCTTTTTACAAGAAAATGAAGTGTACTCGATTCCGATCAATATGCTACATCCGATAGAAGGCACACCTCTTGGCAAATGCGAGATATTGAACAATGAAGAATTTCTCGACTCTGTAGCTCTGTTTCGCTTAATTAATCCGAATGCCTATCTACGCTTTTCGGGGGGTAGAGCTTTGCTTAGTAAAGAAACGCAAGCCAAGGCTTTGCATATCGGAATCAACTCTGCCATTATGGGAGATTTACTTACCACCATCGGTTCTAAAGTGAAAGAGGATATTGAACTATTCACTGAAGCCGGTTATACGTTTAATGAAAATACCGACTGGGAGAAATGACAACAGAAGAACTCTTAGATATAGATAGAAATCATATCTGGCATCCATATACATCCATCTCTAATCCGCTTTGTGTTTTTCCGGTAGAAAAAGCAGAGGGTGCTATTATTACGCTTTGCGATGGTAGAAAGCTTGTTGACGGAATGTCTTCATGGTGGGCTGCGGTGCATGGCTATAATCATCCTGTTTTGAATAAAGCAGCACAAGATCAGTTGAGCAAAATGTCGCATATCATGTTTGGCGGACTCACGCATGAGCCTGCGGCTCAACTAGCAGAAAAGATCCTTTCTATCGTACATCCTTCTCTTTCAAAAATATTCTTCTGCGACTCAGGTTCTGTATCGGTAGAGGTTGCCCTGAAAATGGCGATCCAATATTGGTTCTCATTAGGAAAGAAAGAAAAGAATAAGTTCGTTACTATCCGTTCAGGCTACCATGGTGACACTTGGAATGCCATGTCGGTTTGCGATCCGGTAACCGGAATGCATGGTATTTTTGGCAATGCATTGCCAATACAGTTCTTTGTTTCGGAACCGAAAACCCGTTACGGCGACAACTGGGATGATGAAGATATTTCTGAATTGCGCGAAACACTCGAAAAGCATCATCACGAGATCGCTGCACTGATACTTGAACCGGTTGTGCAAGGTGCTGGAGGTATGCGTTTCTACTCTCCACGTTACCTAGTCGAAGCACGCAAACTTTGCGACAAATATGACGTATTGCTGATCTTTGATGAAATAGCAACCGGGTTTGGACGTACCGGAACTTTGTTTGCATGGGAGCATTGTGGTATTGCACCCGATATTATGTGCATCGGAAAAGCTCTTACCGGCGGATACATGACTTTGGCAGCAACACTGGCAAACGATAAAGTAGCTGAAGGCATCTCAAACGGATACCCCGGAGTGTTTATGCATGGTCCTACTTTTATGGGCAACCCACTTGCTTGTGCCGTAGCAGCAGCATCGATCGATTTATTGTTAAGCTCCAACTGGAAGGCTAACGTAAAACGTATTGAAGCACAGTTGCAACAAGAACTAAGCAAGGCTGAAGCTATCGAAGGTGTACAAGAAGTGCGTGTACTTGGAGCCATCGGTGTTGTTGAGATGAAAGAACCTGTAACGATGTCTGATATACAACCGATGTTTGTAGAAGAAGGAATTTGGGTAAGACCATTTGGCAAATTGGTATATCTAATGCCTCCTTTTATTTGTAGCGAAGCTGAAATTACAAAACTTACCTCGGGCGTAATCAATGTGATCTCCCGTTACCTTGCTTCCAAGTAAGCATCCTCAATCACTCAATCATGAATAGATTTGAACAAGAACTTTGTGAGCTAAAGGAAAAGGGTAGCTTTAGATCTATCCCTTCAATTACTCATGAAGGCAAATACATCATAAAGGATAATCAAAAACTAGTGAATCTATCGGGCAACGACTATTTGGGACTTGCTACTCGAGAGGATTTACTTCAACAATTTAAAGAAGAGACACAAGGGCAATTCCTGCCCTACTCTTCTTCCTCTTCACGTCTGCTTACGGGCAACTTCCCGGTATACGAACAACTAGAATCACTGATTGCGTCGTCCTTGCAACACGAAGCAGGACTGCTATTCAATAGTGGTTATCATGCCAATATCGGTATCTTACCCGCAATTACAACGAAACGTAGTTTGATCGTTGCAGACAAACTGGTGCATGCCAGCATTATCGACGGAATCCGCCTCAGCAATGCACAATTTGTACGTTACAGACACAACGACAATTCACATTTACTTAAAATACTAGAGAAGGAAGCGGCCAACTACGACGAAATCTTCATCGTAACCGAAAGTATTTTTAGCATGGATGGCGATGTTGCCGACTTACGCTTTCTTGTAGAAATAAAAAAACGCTTCAGCAATATATATTTATATGTAGACGAAGCGAATGCCATTGGTGTACGAGGCAACAACGGATACGGAATTGCCGAAGAACAAGGTGTATTGGCTGATATAGATTTTCTGGTAGGCACGTTTGGTAAAGCTTTGGCCTCAATGGGGGCCTATGTAGCCTGTAGTAATGTAATGCGCGACTACCTGATTAATACAATGCGTCCGCTTATTTTCTCTACTACATTACCTCCGGTTACAATCGCTTGGAGTTATTTTATCTTTAAGCAATTACCTCGCTTTACTCATGAACGCAAACAACTAGAAAGGCTATCCATTCTTTTGCGTGATATTATTGCAGCCAAAGGTATTTCTATGCCAAGCGAAAGTCATATCATCCCCTATATCATAGGCGACAATAAGGCATGCATTGACTTTGCATTGCAATTGCAAAAGTTGGGCGTATACGCTTTACCTGTGCGTCCGCCTACAGTACCTATAGGTACATCTCGTATTCGCTTTTCGTTATCCGCAGCAATTGCAAAAGAAGATATCGAAGCAACATTATCGAGCCTTTAATAGTAAGGTTTCGATTTTATCGCATAACTTTAGTCTCTGTTTTAACACTAGCTTGTATGAAAACACTGTTGATGCTTGATAATCAGAAAGAGGAACTGATTCTTTTTTTATGTGGTTGGGGAATGGATTCAAATCCTTTCCGTCATTTACAATCCGACTTGTATGATGTATGTGTGGTGTATGATTATCATTCGCCCGACTTTCGTTTTGAACTACCAAAACAATACAAGAAAATACATCTCATTGCTTGGTCGATGGGCGTATGGGTTGCATCCCGTCTCAAGCAACAAAATCAATTAAGCTTCGACACAGCTATTGCAATAAACGGAACAGAGCAACCTATTGATGATGCATGTGGTATTCCTGTTGCTATTTACAATGGTACATTAGAGCACTTTTCCGATGACAATCGAAAGCGTTTCAATCGTCGTATGTGTAACGATAGTGCAACTTTTCGCTTCTTTTCGGCAAATAATGTAGAGCGCGACAGTGCATCACTTCGGGAAGAATTGCAATCATTAAAAGAAATGGTCGAATGCAACCCTCCGTTACCCAAAGAAACAATCAATTGGACAAAAGCCATCATAGCTAGTGATGATTTTATATTTCCAACAACGAACCTGCTTCGTTTTTGGAACGAGCAAACGGCTGTTTGTGAAATAACCGGAGGACATTACCTTTTTAATCAATGGGAAAAGTGGGACTCGATATTAAAACTATGAACAAGGCGCTAATAAAGAAACGTTTCGCGGATTCTAAAACAACTTACAATAAACATGCTGTTGCCCAACAACAAATCAGCATGCATCTTGCACAGCTTATCAAAGCTCAGCCGCAAAGTCATTTCGACTCTGTTCTTGAAGTTGGCTGTGGTACCGGCGGATATACTCGAATATTGCTCAGCACTATAACATCAAATCGTTATGTACTCAACGATTTATGCAACCATATCCATTTGGAAGCCATCGAAAACAGCCCTAAAACCTTTGAGTTTATAGAAGGAGATGCAGAAACAGTTGATCTCGGTAATGAGTATGATCTCATAACATCTGCCTCAACTGTACAATGGTTTGTACATCCGGATGCTTTTGTTGGCAAATGCCATGCAATGCTAAAGTCGGACGGATTACTTTTAATCAACACATTTGGTCCCGAAAACCTGATCGAAATAAAACAAACAACAGGTAGCAGTCTTACGTATTACACAACAGACGCTATTAAGCAATGGTTCGAACCCTATTTTGAGCATGTACAAGTTGTGGAAGAAAAAATACAGCTTCACTTCGATACTCCACGAGATGTACTCAAGCACATCAAACTTACAGGTGTAAATGCATTGAGTTCGTCGTCGCAACGTTGGAGCAAACAGCATCTCGAAAACTTTACTACCACATATTCAAACCTTTTTGCAACCGACCAAGGGGTGGCACTCACCTATCACCCAATCTACATTGTTGCATCAGGTAAAAAGATTAAAGATTTAATCCGATGAAAAAGAACGTATATTTCATTACCGGCATTGATACCAACGTAGGAAAAACATATGTTACTGCCGGTATTCTAAAAGCACTTCTCGATAAAGGAGTGCATGCAATTAGCCAAAAAATGATTCAAACCGGATGCGTAGGAATATCTGAAGATATCGAAGCACACCGTCAACTTACGGCTACTCCTCTTTGCGAAGATGACAAAAACGGACTTACTTGTCCGTATGTATTTACATTTCCATGTTCTCCACATCTTGCAGCCAAGATCGACAACGCAACGATCGATTGCAATAGAATAGAGGATGCAACAAAACAACTGTCAGATAAATATGAAACGGTTCTATTAGAAGGTGCCGGCGGATTATTGGTTCCGATCACTACCACATATAGTACAGCCGATTATATAAAAGACCATAATTATCCGGTCATACTAGCTACATCGGGCAAGCTTGGTAGTATCAATCACACGTTGCTCAGTCTTGAATACTGTAAGATGAAAGGTATCAATGTGATTGCTCTGGTATATAACTTCGATAAAGATGCCGATCCGATAATCGAGCAAGATACGCAACAACTATTCCAAACGTATTTGTCTGCAAACTTTCCCAATGCAAAATACCTAACCATGCCGCGTATACATGGAGACGTCATAACAGAAGATGTTAGCTCATTGGCTTCTATCTGTGAATAAAATAAGAAACGGTTGTTCAGATACTCATCTAAACAACCGTTTTCTGCTTCTGGTATGAATTATTTAAACTCAATATCTATATTACCTCCATTACCCCAATCTTCGACATCGATACCCGGGAATAACAAGTCATCATTGATATTTGGATTATTATTATCGAATGAGTTGTCTGGCAATTGCTCAAAGCCATACGTAGCAACATATTGTTTTACTACTTCATTCTTAGCTTTCTCTCCTTGAGCACCTAGCTTCATCAATGCTTTAATTACCATTAGCATTGTTTGTCTTTCTTGCTCAGAACCTTTACCTTTTTGCGCTTGTCCGTTGTTTGCCATTGCCGAACTTGCAACTAATAAACAAGCACAGCCAACACAGGTTGTTAAAAACTTTTTCATTTCAATATACAATTTTTGATTACATGCAATTATTGAGATTGCACGCATAAAAATACGAACAACTTGTTAATATTTGACTTATTTATAGCATAAATAACTAATACAACGCCATTAATTATACATTACATCGCATATTCATAAAGACAGAAACGAACTATATTTCCTTATATTTTTTAGAAAACATATAATAATACATCAAAAATAAATAAATTAGAACACAAAACATTTTTAATCTTTCCAAGTGTAAGATTTACCAACAACAAATAAAATCAATATGATTCGCTTCAAAAGCCTACAAAAAGAAGACTTATCTTTCGTAAAGGAACTTTACAATTACTACATCTCTACTTCTACCGTTATTTTTCATCTAGAGCCACTCACTTTAGAAGAGCTTGAAGAGTCTATTCCTATCAACGACGATAAATATTATTCAGCTATAATTCTCGAGAATCATCTACCAATTGGTTTTTGCTACCTCTCGAAGTTCAAACCAAAGAAAGCTTTTGACGTTACGGTAGAAGTAACCGTATATATTAAACCCGACTTTCAAGGAAAAGGAATCGGTCGTCAAACACTCCAATTAATACACCAAGAAGCTCTTTGTGCTGGCTTTAAAAACATGGTTGCTCTCATTACCGCCAATAATGACCCGAGCATTAAACTATTTGAAAGAAACGGTTATGAAAAGTGTGCACATATCAAGCACGTTGCACAAAAATTCGACAAAATGCTTGACCTTACCATCTACCAAAAACTAATTGAATAGTCCCTTGATACCATGAAGACCTAAACTTTACTTGAAAATCTCTCAAACATGTCAATATAGTGTAATTCATAGCCAAAAATCTGGATTGATTTCTTGCTAAAAGATTATTACTTTGCGATATCAATCCTTAAATCACCATGACATGAACACATTTATGGGAGATAATTTTATGCTGCACAATGAAGCAGCTAAACATTTGTATCATTCACACGCGGCACATATGCCTATCGTGGACTTTCATTGTCACTTAGATCCGAAGCAAATTGCAGAGAACAAACGCTTCGGAGACATGACAGAAATTTGGCTAGGAGGCGACCATTACAAATGGAGAGCAATGCGCGCCAATGGAATTGACGAATCGTATATCACAGGCGAAAAACCTGCATTCGATAAATTCTGCAAATGGGCAGAAACCGTTCCTTATACCATGCGCAATCCGCTTTACCATTGGACACATCTCGAGCTAAAGCGTATTTTTGGTATCGACAAGTTACTAAATCCGGCATCTGCCGCCGAAATATATGAAGCAGGAAATGCACTGTTGCAAACAGAAGCATTCTCGGCACAAGCAATCATGCAACGCATGAGAGTGGAAGTCGTATGTACGACAGACGATCCGGTCGACTCGCTCGAATACCATCAGCAAATCGCAGCCGGCAACTGCACTACACATGTATTGCCAACTTGGCGTCCCGACAAATCAATCTTAGTAGAAAGCCCTACAGTCTATAACACCTATCTCGAACAACTCGAGAAAGCATCGGGAATTAGCATCACAACCTTTGCCGATTTGCTCGATGCATTGAAGCAACGACACGATTTCTTTGCCTCTGTTGGTTGCCGAATCTCCGACCACAGTATCGACCGGTTTTACGGAGAACCATTTACCGACACACAACTTGCAACCATATTCGACAACGTGCGCTCTGGGAAAACACTTGCGCAAGACGAGGCAAACACCTTCAAAGCCGGAATGCTTTATCACCTTGCCGTAATGGATGCAGAGAAAGACTGGGCACAACAATTCCACATCGGAGCCACGCGCAACAACAATACCAAGATGTTTCGCAAACTAGGTGCCGATACCGGATTCGATGCAATCGGTGACAAAGAACAAGCCGCTCACTTCTCTCGTTTCTTTGACCGACTTACCGAGGCCGAAAAACTTGCAAAAACCGTAATCTACAACCTCAATCCACGCGACAACGAGCTGCTGATCACCAATGCATACAGTTATAACGACGGATCGGTAGCCGGCAAAATGCAATTCGGTTCAGCTTGGTGGTTCCTCGATCAGAAAGAAGGAATGCGAAAACAAATCAACGACCTTTCGGCTCTGGGTCTGTTGAGCCGATTTGTAGGTATGCTAACCGACTCGCGAAGCTTCCTCTCCTACCCACGTCACGAATACTTCCGCCGAATTCTTTGCAACCTTATCGGAGAAGACATCGAGAAAAGAGAACTACCGATATCCGAAATCAACTTTATCGGACAAATGGTAGAAGACATTTGCTATAATAATGCTAAGAAATACTTTAACCTATGATCAGAAATGTCATCACACTGGCTTTTTCTGTTCTTTGCCTTGCATCGTGCAACAATAGCCAGGAAAAACACAAAACATTAAAACTTGCCCACGGATTGCCCGAAACACACTCGGTACACCAAGGCATGGTATATATGAACGAGCGTCTCGAAACCTTGTCGGGCGGACGTTTGTCAATCCAGATTTACCCGGGCGGACAACTCGGGTCCGAGACTCAATGTATCGAGCTCCTGCAAATAGGTAGCCTCGATATTACCAAAGTATCATCGGGCGCACTCGAAAACTTTGTCGACGAATACAAAGTATTTGGCTTGCCGTACCTTTTTACTTCCCGCAAACAGTATTTCGATGTACTCGACGGAGAAATAGGCGCGTCTCTGCTCAAAGCTACAGAACCGTATCGATTCATCGGACTTGGATACTACGACTCGGGAGCACGTAGTTTTTACACCGTAAATAAACCCATCAACACTCCGGCCGATCTCAAAGGACTAAAAATACGTGTAATGAAAACACCCGTATCGGTAGAGATGATGCGTATATTCGGAGGTTCTGCAACACCGGTAGATTGGGGCGAACTATACACTGCTTTGCAAAGTGGTGTAGTAGATGGTGCCGAAAACAATGCTCCTTCTATCTCTACCGCCTTCCATCACGAAGTTTGCAAATACTATTCGATCAACGAGCACACCATGCTTCCCGATTTGCTAATTATAGGCACTACAGCTTGGAACAGCCTTTCGAATCAAGAAAAAGAATGGATGAATAAAGCGATGAAAGAATCTGTGCAATACCAACGAAAGCTTTGGGCCGCACAAGAACAAGAATCGCTCGAAGAAGCCAAAGGAAAAGGAATGCAAATCAACTATCCCGACAAAGCTCCATTTATAGAAATGGCACGACCGCTTATCGAGCGATATAAACAAAATAAAAAGATTAGCGGAATTATCACGGCAATTCAAGCTTTGGGAGAATAAACACTAAAACCACTGTACCATGAACATACGAAAAAGAATAGACAAAGCACTCGAAGTTGTTTTGTGCATCATACTATCACTATTGGTTATTGATGTAGTTTGGCAGGTATTGAGCAGATATGTACTCAAGTCGCCAAGTTCATTTACCGACGAACTGGCTTGTTTCCTGCTTATCTGGACCGGACTACTCGGTGCTGCCTATGTAACCGGAAAACAAGAACACCTCGCCATCGACATTTGGTTGCAAAAATGCGAAGGTCGCAATAAGACTATTCTTCAAATGGTTATTTATCTATGCACACTTGTTTTTGCAACAACCGTACTTGTTATAGGCGGATCATCACTCGTATATTCCCGCTTTCTACTTAGCGTTACCTCTGCATCGCTACAAATCAATTTGGGCTATGTATATATGGTACTTCCGCTAAGTGGTGTACTCATTAGCTATTACACCATCGACAATGCAATCAATTACCTAAAATCAAACTAACCCAACCCAATCACATATCATGGAAATTCTAGGAGTAATTATATTAATAGTCAGCTTCTTTATACTGCTGATACTAGGTGTGCCTATTGCCTTTAGCATAGGAATAGCCGGCACACTCACCATGCTTCTCAACATAGATGCCATACCGGCGTTCACGACCTTTGCACTTCGCATGGCTTCGGGCCTCGACAGTTTTGCGTTGCTGGCCATTCCGTTCTTTGTACTTGCAGGAAACATTATGAACAGCGGCGGTATTGCCCTTCGCTTGATCGATCTTGCCAAAGTAATGGTAGGAAGACTGCCGGGCGGACTCGCCTTGGTAAACGTAATGGCCAATATGCTTTTCGGAGCCATCTCCGGCTCGGCAGCCGCATCGGCTTCAGCTATTGGAAGTATCATGACCCCTGAAATGAAGAAAGCTGGTTATGATCCCAACTTCTCGGCGGCAGTAAATATATCTTCCGCCACAACCGGACTCACCATTCCGCCTAGTAATGTACTCATTGTATATTCACTTGCCAGCGGAGGCGTATCCATATCGGCGTTGTTTCTTGCCGGCTATCTACCGGGCATATTTACAGGTCTTGCCATTATGATTGTTGCGGCATTTATTGCCCACAAGCACAACTACCCCGTAGGAGAGAAAGTTGCATTTGCAGACGCAGTGCGTAAGTTTTTCAGAGCCGTACCAAGTTTGATGTTATTGGTTATTGTAATCGGAGGAATTCTAGCCGGACTATTCACTGCAACAGAAGCTTCGGCCGTAGCAGTAGTATATGCACTCATCCTTTCGTTTATCTACAAAGAAATCACTTGGAAAGATATACCCGGCATCTTGATCACGTCGGTAAAAACAACAGCTATCGTACTACTGCTCGTAGCTACATGTACCGGACTTTCATGGATTATGTCGTACGAAGATATTCCTCAAACCGTAAGTAAACTATTACTTGGGGTAAGCGAGAATCCAATCGTAATCTTATTACTCATCAATGCGATACTATTGGTAGTAGGCGTATTTATGGACATGACACCTGCCGTATTGATCTTCACTCCGATCTTCCTTCCTATTGCAACACAGCAGTTAGGCATGGACCCGGTGCACTTTGGGATCATGATGGTACTCAACCTATGCGTAGGATTGTGTACACCACCGGTAGGATCAGTACTCTTTATCGGATGTAGCGTAGCAGGCGTAAAAATCGAAAAAGTAATCAAGCCATTACTCCCTATGTTTGGCGCCATGATTGTAGTACTCTTACTAATTACATTTATCCCGGGCATTACCATGCTATTGCCTCGCCTGTTTGGATTGTAACCTCAACAAGCAAACCTCATTCTCATTATATTAGATTAAAGGCAAGCAGCCCAATCTACTTCACATAAGAAGCAAGATTGTGGCTGCTTTGTTATATTTAATTTATGGTTTTAACCTTAAACACAATACGACCTGTTGGTCATTTGATGATGAGGCCAATAGTTTATTGATGCAATCGTATTTGCTTTTCTTTCCTTTATAATGCGCTCGAAGATCTGACGTCTTTTCTACTAAATACAAACAGTTCGCATCACTTCCCGGTATCGGATTCGGATTCTTCGGAATGTAACCCTCAAATAATGTTTTAGCTTTCATATTTTCTGCACTACGTTGTGGACTGATTAAATAAAAAGCGGCATCATTCCCCTCTGTATGAAACAATATAAAGTTCTGCAACGCATGAAAACTATTTAATTTACTCACATAAGTTGGTGAGGTTTTGATCAGATCTATTTCTTCTTGCTCCAATACTTTTCCGGAATAGCTTCCATTGGTAAGCATTGCACAGATCGGAAGAGC